>JAGBMP010000145.1 GCA_017634825.1 Butyrivibrio sp. | reverse complement strand
TACCAAATATGAGATCAGAGAGAACGACTTTACTATCATCAAAGGCTTTTTTACCGTGAGGGAAAATGACTGCTACATGTACAAGATCAGTGATGTAGAGATAACAGCAAGTCTCCTTCAGAGGATGGCAGGTCTTTCTACTATTGTTCTCTATACTTCGGATGTTACGGACAGAACCATTGTCATGAAGAACATCAAGCACGGCCGTGAGATCAAGGACTTCATCCTTCAGGCTTCAGAGGCTGCGCGTATCAAACGTCGCACCATGAACATGCAGAATATTGGCTTTGGCGCCAGTGATATTCATGATGTGGACGAAATTGATGATATGGGTTAAAGACAAAGAGCTTAGCGTGCTTGCATGCTGAGCTCTTTTTTATTCTGAAAAAATTTTAAAAATTCCTCTTGCATTTTTTATTTGATTGTGTATAATCTAATTTTGTCAGCGTTCTGCTGATACAAGTCACAGGTTTTCACCTGATGATTTTCCACTGTTTATTTTTTTACTATTAACATGTAGCAGGGAAGTCATATCTTTCTTTGAGTCCCTTGCTGCCACAAACAAAAGAGGGAGAAGTTATGAGTTTTAAAGAAAGAATGTCAAAACAGAACAATTCAATCAAGGTGCTTTTGCGAAAACTGAAAAGGCACGACACTATTGTTGTTGCTATTGCGGTTGTAATAGCACTTGCACTGAGCGGAGGTCTTATTTATCTCACAACCCCGGCTGTTACTGCATCTGCCAAGCAGGAGTTTGAGCAGACGGAAAAAGAGAACAATGAAAAGACCATTGAAAAGCTTGATGAGCTTAGCAGTTACCTGGACGGACTTGATAAATCTCTGATAGAGAGCCAGAAGAGCATCAGTTCATTTAGTGAGCTGAGCAGTGCAGAAAAAGACGCTGCAAAAGAGTACAGTGAGAAGAATACTGAAAGAATCACAAACACGGTCACTGATAAGGTTACAGGTCTTGGCCATGACCTTACAACTCTTCACAACACCATTACCAATACACAGACCAACATTGAAAAGCTCAAGGAGACGATCGAGAAAGAGTCAGGAGAGATGACCAGAGAGCAGAGTGAGAGCCTTTCTAAGATAAATTCCGACCTCGACAATATCAAATCTGAATATGGTAAGGCACAGGAGAATACAAAGAGCCTTATCGAGGAACTTGAAAAGCAGATAAAGTCAGGGGATGAGACTCTTTCCAAGGATATGGCCGGAAGATACCAGGAACTTCTTGATAAGCTCAACGGTATGAATACACAGTTTGAAAAAGACAATACGGCAGCCATCGACAGCTTTAAGAGTGAGCTTGGCAGCCTTGAAACAAAGATAAACGGTTTGTTTGAAAAGATCGATGCTCAGATGAGCCAGTCAAATGAGAACCTGTCAAATAAGTTTGATACCAGTTTTACCGAGGTAAACACCAATATCGACAACAAGTTTGAGAGCATGAACGGCTCGGTTCAGGGTAATTTTGAGGAGCTTAAGAATTTAATAAACACTCAGATGCAGGATGTTAACGATAGGTTTAACCAGGTTTTTACATCTGTGGGTAACGGAAAAAAGCTTTTGGCATCCGCGTTGCTCACAAAAAACATCATTGTAGGTGAGGATGCCACATTTGCAGAGATTGCAAAGGCAATCGAAGAAGTACCTGTAGAGATTGTTCTTGATAACGGTGACGTTGCCGGAGAAATTGAATATGATTATCATTTCCACACAGACGGTCAGGACAATGAGTGTGATGAGAGCCTTATATCTGAAGACAGACAGGGCGGTTGTTATACGGAAGCTGTATATCATGAGCATACAGACGCTTGCTATAAAATAAGAAACAAGTACAATTACTGGACCTACTGGGGCGTTGAGGATCTTGGATATGCATACGATGGTGCCCCGGGTGTGGCTTTCCACAAGTATCATTGCCCTTATTGCGGGCATACTACATATGCTACGGATCCTTCACACCCGGAGAGCAGCTATGATCCGGACTATGTTGCGTACAGACACGGTGAGATCAGGAGCGTAGTGCAGGAAAAAGAGCTGATCTGTGGAGTGGAAGAAGGTGCCCTTGAAGGATTTAAGACATCCTGTGGTCTTGTTCACGGACAGGTTGTATCCGCCAGGATTGTTTTTGCTGATGAGTATGCTTCCTATAACACAACACAGCCAAATGCGTCATCCTCAGATGCCGGTAGCGAGGAAAGCGGCGAGGAAAGCGGCGAGGAAAGTAGCGAGGAAGGCACAGAGGAGCTTCCTTGACATTCCCACCCCATCTGCATAGAATAAATGTGTTGTAGTGGTTATAGCACAAAAAATGTGCAGATTGGAGAAAACATGACAAAGATTGATATTATTTCAGGCTTTTTGGGAGCCGGAAAAACTACACTTATTAAGAAGCTTCTGAGGGAAGCTCTTGCAGGAACTAAAGTAGTTCTTATAGAAAATGAATTTGGTGAGATCGGAATCGACGGAGGCTTCCTTAAGGAGTCAGGAATTGAGATAACAGAGATGAATTCAGGCTGTATCTGCTGTTCACTGGTAGGAGACTTTGAAACATCACTCAAGCAGGTAATGGAGCAGTATGCACCTGAGAGAATCCTCATTGAGCCATCAGGTGTGGGCAAACTTTCAGACGTTATGAGAGCTATCCAGAACATCGCCGATGCTGATGACAACATGGAGCTTAACAGCGCTGTTACAGTAGTTGATGCAACCAAAGCCAAGGTTTACATTAAGAACTTCGGTGAGTTCTTCATCAACCAGATTGAGAATGCCGGAACCATCATTCTTACAAGAACAGACAAGGCTGATCAGGCCAAGATTGAGACAGCAGTAGAGCTTATTCGTGAGCACAACAAGAAGGCAACTATTATTACAACTCCTCTTAATGAAATCACAGGAAAAGAGATTTTGGATACCTTCGAGGGCAACAACGACCTTGAGACTGAGCTCTTAAAGCTCGTTATGGAGCAGGAGCATCATCATCACCACCATCATCACGATCACGGAAGCCACAAGATTGTAGCTGAGGACGGCTCTGTAATCTACAGTGCACATCCCGACGGAGAGTGCGATGATGAGGAGTGCGAGTGCCATCATCACCACCATGATCACGACCATGATGAGCACGATCACGATCACGAGCATGAGCACCACCATGACCACGACCATGATGAGCATGATCACGAACATGAGCATCATCATCACGATCATGATGATCATGACCACGAGCATGAACATGAGCACAGCCACCACCACGATGCTGATGACATCTTCATGAGCTGGGGTATGGAGACTCCTCTTAAGTACACTAAGGAAGAAATCGAGGCAATGCTCTCAAAGCTTGAGGACGAGGAGACTTATGGTATCGTCCTTCGTACAAAGGGTGTTGTTCCCGCTACTGACGGATCATGGATTGAGTTTGACTATGTTCCCGGTGAGTCGGATGTAAGAACAGGAGCAGCTGATGTTACAGGTAAGTTCTGTGTAATCGGATCAGAGCTTAACGAAGATAATCTTCAGAAACTCTTTAGAAGACTTGCATAAGGTCTTTTGCCAATGATTAGGAGAACCGAATTTATGAAACCTGTATATATTATCAATGGATTTTTGGATGCGGGAAAGACTGACTTTTTCCGCTATACAATAGCTCAGCCTTACTTCAGGACAAAGGGCAAGACTCTTCTTATTGTCTGTGAAGAGGGCGAGAATGATTATGATGAGAAGCTCCTTAAGAGCACAAACACTGTGATCGAGTACATCGAAGAGGAAGAGGATTTTAATGCCAACGCACTCATTGCACTTGATGCTAAGCATAATCCCGAACGTGTTCTTATCGAGTACAACGGAATGTGGAACTTCAAGGAGATGAAGCTCCCAGTAATGTGGACTCTTGAGCAGCAGATCACTGTTATAGATTGTTCAAGTTTTGAACTGTATTTTAGCAATATGAAGTCTCTTCTTGCAGAGCAGATAAGGAATTCAGACCTTATCCTGTTTAACAGATGTGACGGACTTGCAGATAAGCTTCCCACATACAAGAGAAATGTAAAGGCCATCAATCAGAAGGCAGATATTATCTTTGAGGATCAGGACGGAGAAGTGGATGTAACTCTTGATGAGGACCTTCCCTTCGACCTTAATCAGGATCCTATCGAGCTTAACAACTACGGATACGGAATGTTCTATCTGGATGCTCTTGATCACGTTGAGAGATATGAGGGCAAGAATGTTAAGTTCAAGGGCCTTGTACTTAAGCCTGAAGAGTTCCCGGATAACAGATTTGTGCCGGGCAGAATGGCTATGACATGCTGCGCTCAGGATATGCAGTTCCTTGGATTTGCCTGCGAGTATGAAGGGACTGATGAGCTCAATGAGAAAGACTGGGTCACAGTAACTGCCAAGGTAGTTAAGCAGTTCGTTCCCGAATATAAGGGAGAAGGCCCTGTGCTTCAGGCTATTTCTGTTGAGAAGACAACAGAGCCTGAGAATCCTGTAATAGATTTTTCAAATCCACAGCAGTGACTCTAGGAGATAGTAATGTTTAATTATCAGCCAATGCAGTGGCTTTTCCTGTTCTTTTTTTACAGCCTTTTCGGCTGGATATTTGAGACAATTTATGTGTCGGTACATGAAGGGCATTTTGTAAACAGAGGGTTCGTTCGCGGACCCTTTTTGCCGTTGTATGGATGTGGCGGAATAATGATGCTCCTTGCATCCAAACCTTTTTATGAAAATGTGGTCCTGGTCTTTATATCGGGATGCATAGGGGCAACGGCTCTTGAGTATGTAACTGCGGTTGTGATGGAAGCTCTTTTTAAGGTCAGGTACTGGGACTATTCGCACAAGAAATTCAATTTTCAGGGACGAATCTCTCTGGAATCAACAATTGCCTGGGGTGTGTGCACAGTAGTGTTTACACACTATCTGCAGATACCTATTGAGAGGCTTCTTTTATCCATTCCGTACAATTTTGTCACCGTGGTGACGACGGTTGTTGTAGTGGTGTTCACTTGCGACTTCATGCTGGCATTTAAGACGGCACTTGACCTTAAGGATGTTCTTATCTATATGGAGAAGGCCAAGGGCGAAATGGCAAGGATGCAGAAGAGACTTGATGTCATCATCGCCTTTAAGGGCGAGGATATGCGTGAGAGCATCGGTGATAAGATCGATGGAATCGGTGATAAGATCGGTGATATCGGAAACACCGTGGGCAGCACAGTAGGAGCCATTGGATCAGGTATCACAGACAGGCTCGACAGTATCAGCGATTCTCTTGAGAACTCTTTTAAGCTTGTAAAAGACAAGATAAATCTTGATCCTGCATCGTATGTAGGTAATGTAAGAGAAGAGGTTTTGGAACTCTATGCCAAGTACAAAGTCATTATGGCGAGATTCACACCGGGACCTGTTAAGAACTTCTTTGTCTGGTACAGAGAGAGGACCATCGAGGGAAATCCTACTATGTCATCTGATTCCTATAAGGGAAATCTAGAAGAAGTAAAAGAGAAGATAAAAAATATCAGAAAGAAGTAAAAAAATAAGACCTTAAGCAGCAGCCGTGCTTAAGGTCTTTTCTATCGTTATGATTATGAAAGCTTGTTAACAGCAAGAGCGAGTCTTGAAACTTTTCTTGAAGCTGTGTTCTTCTTGATAACGCCCTTTGACTCAGCTTTGTCGATTGCTGATGTAGCAGCAAGAAGTGCCTTAGCAGCCTCTTCCTTGTTACCAGCCTCAACAGCAGCTCTAACCTTCTTGATCTCTGTCTTAACTGCAGACTTGATCATCTGGTTCTGTGCAGCCTTCTTCTCGTTTACTAAAACTCTCTTCTTGGCAGATTTGATATTAGCCATAATTACCTCCGATAATAATCAATGTAATAGTTTTTATAATAATGTTCGTGTGTGCATTAAGCCGGACACGGACAGTTAATGCCACATACGTAGAAATATTTTAGATGAAAATAGTGGCTATGTCAATAGAATTTGTGTTTTCATCTGATATTTCTTCAAATATCGAAGGAATGACGGATGTAATTGCCTCAAGACCCGATATGGCTGTTATAATTATATCTATAAGGGAAAGGGCTACTCCGTGACCATCCCATCTTTGGGACCACAGAACTAAAATAATTAACCAGGCCAGGACATGATGATGAGTGATAAAGCAAAAGACCGCAAGCTGCAAAAAGAGATCATAATAACCTTAGTTTTTGCGGTGTATTTATTTATCTATATGACAACAGAGACAATGATAAATGCAAGCTCTACGGATTATCTGGAAAAGAGCACGCATCTGGCCATGTATTATCTGGATCAGATATGTCTTGTTGCCGGCTTTATTGCTTTTCCTGTTTTGTGGAAGATTAGCAGCAGCAATAAAAGGAGGACAGCGATACTGTGGATTGTTTCGACTGTCTTCCTTTTTATGGATTTTGTGCTTATTATTTTCCCAAGCAGCGTAGGATTTACATATCTTGCTCCGGTTGTAAATGTCCTTTTGGGATTTATAGGGGGCGCAACTAATTTCTTTCTTTCAGCTGCTCTTTTTGGAACAGAAAATGTTGGGAAAATTCTGGCTGTTGGCAGTAGTATTTCTTTTGCTTTTCAATACATAGTGCAGATTCTTGCCGGTAACGATTTCCTGCTTATACTTATGATTGTTTCGGGAGCGGTTGTTATTGTTATTCTGACCAGAAGATCCTGGGAGTGGATCCTTTTAGAATGTTTGCCTTCCGGCACCGAGGATCATAATTTCAAAGAGCAAAAAAAGGTGATAATGCGGGTATTGTTACTGACCTGCCTGGTCGCCTCTTTTTCCATAATCATTCTCACATACTATGACAGCAGACTTATCAGGATGATGGTAGAGGGCGACTTAAAGACCATAACTGCGTATTCCTGGCCGAGGCTCTTTGCAATATTGGGTTATATCATAATCGGTGTTGTGGGAGATAAAAAGAAAGGGCGTTACACTCACATAGCAATAGCTATTGTTATGCTTTGGATGCTTATTTCACCTGTGATATTTGAGAGTAATCCTCTAAGCAATATAAATATGGCAATCTTTTATGTGGCCACTGGAGCGACGATGTGTTATTCGTATTTTATGTTCTGGACAGTAGCTCCCTACTTGAAAAATCATGGTCTGGTTGCCAGCATGGGAAGGATACTTGAAGGATTAGTCGGAGTAGCTTTTTCATTTGTGCCGTGGGGGCTCATGGATACAAAACAGATTGTAATTGCTCTCATAGCGATCATAACAGTGATGATAATTGCTATTATGTATGGAAGTGGAATAGAGTCCCCCAAGACAGATGCTGGCTTAAGCGGATGCGACAAGGAATGTGAACATGAAAATGAAAATGACACAAATGTCACTGAAGGCTGTAGGGAAGAAATAAAGGCGGAAAATCCCACGCCACAGGCAGAAGATGCCATAACAGCTGAAATGTTATCCAGGTATAATCTTACAGAAAGGGAGCTTGAGGTACTTTACAAGCTGATATTTACAGAAAAATCCGGACAGGAGATTTCGGAGGAACTCTATATTTCCCGAAGAGTGTTTCAAAGACATGTGGCATCACTATACAGTAAGACGGGAACAAAGAGCAGAGTTGGCCTCTATGGAATATATCATGATGTTTCCATGAGCATGAAATGATTCAGGGTATTGATAAGGAGTATTTAAAATGGAGTCTGAGTAGAATCAGACTTCATTTTTTTTTAATCTTCTCTTAATAGGGGCTTTAGTGAATATGTGGTTTTGGCACAAGTGTGACCTCTGTTTAGGGTTTGATTTTTTGTAAAATAATGGTGTGTGTTTTTGATAATTAGTATAAAGGGGTGGAAGATTGCATGATACACAAAAAGAAAGCTGTATCGATGGTTTTACTGCTTTTGCTACTATGTTTTTCTATGGCTGGCTGTTCTGAAACAGGGTCAGAAGGCATTGAAGTCAAAAATGACGATGCTGTCATGAAAGTACCCGAAAAACAAACAATGTCCGCATCACTTCTTAAAATGAATAAAATGTTAGGCGCAGGTGAGACCGGAGAGTATTCTTTTTCTGAACTTGAGGGACGATGGAAGATGATTTACTGTGTCTCAAGTTCCGATGACAGCAACCTTGTTAATGCCGGAGTCAACTCGTTTATGGAATTTACCGGGGATGGTAAGATGCGTTTCCAGTTTTTCTTTGAATATGTTCAGATGTATGTTCCCGAAGGGG
Source organism: Butyrivibrio sp. (assembly GCA_017634825.1). Classification (GTDB taxonomy): domain Bacteria; phylum Bacillota; class Clostridia; order Lachnospirales; family Lachnospiraceae; genus Butyrivibrio. Next base: position 12,306 of record JAGBMP010000145.1, on the reverse strand, counting down.
AATATCACCTATGTGATGGCCCGATGATGGACGATATTTTAAATCAGGCATGGTATTGCACCCTCGAGGATGTAAATACCTACAGCGAAGAGAATGGCAAGTGTTATTGTGATTTTACATTGTACGGAGATCACATAATAGCAAGAATATCAATGGATGGAGACAACGTCAGTTATTTAGGCTTGTTGGAAAAGTCTGAAGAATAAAGGAGCGACCGGTTTATGAGAAGAAGGAGTTATCTGGCAATTGTATTATCGGTATTGATGCTGTTTTTTACCGCGTGTGGAAAAAGCAATTATTCAAGCTATACGATAGGTGGTTCTGATAAAAGTGATTCTGTATTCGGATCAGGAAGCGACTCTTCAGGGGAAGATCAGACGGGAAGCGGCAGTATTTTCGGAGATGATTCCTCTGATAACACAGATGAATCTGATACGGAGGAAACAGGCTCAATCTTTTCCCAGGACGAGGATGACGGTGGGATATTTACCGTTGAGGAGGAGCCTGATGGGTCAGCTCATCTGACAGAAGAAGATATCCAGGCAATGAATAACGGCAATGCGATATTTGTATATTCAAATGAAGGATACCTCTCTACCCTTGTGGGCAGATATTATAACAAAAAGATTGTGATAAAGCCCGGCAGCATGGAGACGGCAGAGGATGCCATAAATTCTTTAAATGGAATAGCATCTCTTTTGGGACTTCAGGAGGATACCAGGTTCTTTTGTTCAAACATGGCACAGGATGGAAAGAAGTATACCTATGTAACCTATGAGCAGAGATATGGAGAATCCACAGTAATGAATGCTACTCTTCATATCGTCATTGATCCGGAGGGCTATCCATGCTGTGTTTCATCCTCATTTACTCCCAAGCTGGATGCTCTTGAATATGAAGAAGTCCTCTCCAGGGATGAAGTGTTCGAGATGTTAAAAGAGTATTATCCGGACTACACATGGTATCCCGAAGCCAGTACAGAGGCGACCATATGGTTTTCTTATTTTGAACAGATTGTAAACTGCTATGTATATTTCAGCGACAATCCGGAAAGAAACAGCGCATTTGATGAGATGAGATATCTCCAGCTGTACGTGGCCAAAGACGGCAGTATGATCTACTGGCAGGTGCCAACATCTACACTTTCTGTTGAAAAAGAGGATTCCTACTATTCAACGGATGAATACTTTGAGGGGATGGAAAGCCGGACCTGGAGCGGTACTGTTGACTATCAGAATGACGGAATTGAGAACGTTACCATTAATGTGGCCTTCAATCCAAAGGATAATCTCTATTACATGATGGATCTGGACAGAAAGATTGCTGTTGCTGATTATTATGATTTTTCCTATGCCCAGTACTATGAACCAAAGATTACATTTCTGACCAGTGCTGACAATACCTGGGATGAGAGAGATATTGCCACAATGTACAATTTTGAAATTACCTACGATGCGTACAAAGATATTGGTATTAAGTCGCCTGATGGTTTTGAAACGCCTTTGCTGCTTCTTAGAAAGTTCTGCGATGAAAATCATGAGGGAGTATACAACGCGGTATATATCTCTCAGGCACAGGGATGGTTTACCTTTGGCTACAGCGAGGCCTGTGATTTCAGTTACTGTCTGGATGCTATGGCCCATGAGTTCACCCATGCAGTCACCGAGTCATCTATTTTGGGAAATGCTTACTTTAATGATTCGGGTGCGATAAATGAGGCTTATTCCGACATTATGGGCAACATCATACAGACCATGGCGGGAAGGGGCAATGACTCTGACTGGCTTATCGGTGAGACGGGAAGCAATAACAGTACGCTGCTTAGAAGTATGTCGGATCCGCAGTCGCATCACCAGCCTGACAGTATAGGCGGTAACTACTATATAAGAAATGTTGAGAATCCAGATTCGGAGTTTAATGATATGGGAGGTGTACACTGCAATTCCGGTATCGTCAATTATGCAGCATATCTTATCTATAAATCGGGACTTGACCTGGATACCATGTTTGATCTCTTTTATACATCCATGCAGGTACTGACCCCGGCAAACAAATATGAAGATGTGTATGCGGCGCTTATATACAGCGCAAGAGCTAATGGATACACTCAGGCAGAGAGTGCTATAAAATCAGCCTTTGAACAGGTTCGTGTTATAGGGCATTCAAGAACGGAACTTGAAAACGCGGTTCCTTCTGACGGAGGAGTGCTGACCTGCAAGGTTATCAATTATGAATATGAAAATGTTTTGTTCAGGCTGGAAGTTTATGATATTCAGGGTCAATGGGTGATGAACTTTTATCCTGATGAAAACGGCTTAATATATGCAGCGCTGCCTCAGGGCCAGTATCAGATGCTAATCCAGGCGATCAATTCCCAGACATACCAGCAGGGCATCTACGTCCTGACCGATGGGGGATGGGCTCAGCAGGGCAATCCTGCAGTGGTGACAGTACAAAACGGCCAGACTTTCCAGCTTCCGGACGCATGAGCTATAGATTATCTTCGATTTGATACAAAGACATTTGAAAAGATGGAGGGATAGTATATGTTCTGTATGAATTGTGGAAAAGAAGTACCTGAAGGAGCAAAATTCTGCATGAATTGTGGCGCTGATATGGCTATGGTACCAAAGAGTGAAGCTAAGGATGCCAATGAGGCTATGCAAAATAATGCACCTGCGGAAACATCTTCACCGGAGCTACAAGCACAGCCAGCGCCAGAGCCACAGCCTACGCCTGCACCTCAACCCGCACCACAACCTGCGCCACAGCCACAGGCAGTTCCTGTTCAGGATGGGGCTAAAAAAGAGAAGAAAAAGGGTAAGGCCAATATACTTGTGATCATTGGTATCATTGCAGCTGTCCTTGTGGTTGTCATTATTCTTGCAGTTGTTCTGGGAGAAGGTAAGCAGTTAAATGATGCTGATGCTGCTCCAGTTACCACCACTGCTGTTAGCGGCTATAATGCCTTTTCAGGTGAAGATTTAAATATTTCTTTTCTCTATCCCAGCAGCGCTCAGATAAGAGACAATGGGGCAAAGGGAGTATACGTTTACACCGGTGGAAATCAGGGTGTTCCATATATACAGATAGAAACCGAAGGCAAAGTAAGCACCGATTCGTATTTTAAGAAGTATGCCAAGTCTCTTAAGGCTCAATACGATGATGCTGAAATTGGCGATATCAATGAGGTCAAGATCGTTGACAAGACTCTTTACATGCAGAGGGCGAGTGTCTTTACAGACGGTGCAGATCAGGTTATTGACAGATATATCGAGCAGTACAAGAACAAGACCATAATCTATACTGTAAAGAGTTTTTCAGAAGCCAGTGAGGAAATGGCACTTAAAGCAATTGTCGAAAGCCTAAGACCCAGCGCTAAGGCGTATTCAGCCCTTGTGAGCACTTCTTCCGGAGGTTGGGGACAGGATACCACATCAGGCAGTGATGACAGTGAATCCACTGAAAGCACCGAAGATGTTTATGTGCCTACTATTCCGTCAGATGATACTACCGGAGATGGATCAGAAGGTGGCGATGAAACCGGAGATCTTGGGGATTTTGATGATACTCAGGGCGGAGGAAATGGAGATTATCCGGGTCAGGGAAGCGGAGACTATAAGGAGTTTTATGCATCTGATTATTCCTGGGGGTTCATGGCTGATGCTTCAATAATAGCTAACAGTGCTGTTGAGGATGACGGAATCAGAATTTATCCTAAGGGAAAGTCTGATAAGGAAGCTTCAATCTTTGTAAAAAAGAACAATTTTGCTGATCAGGGAGTCACCACTGCAGATGCCTTTATTTCGGCATATTCACAGCAGCTTGCCGAGCAGGGTGCGCAGACTCAGCCTTTGGAATTCCAAGGAAATAACTTCAAGTTCAGCGGAGTTTTGGGAGCAAACAACACGCAGACTTATGGAATTATTGTCTGGGCCTGCAGTGATAATGACGGAAATGTTTACTCAGTATACTATGAGTGCTCTAATCAGGATCTTGCTTTATATAATGAGATTGCCAGTGGCATCCTGCTTTCGTTTATAGTAGTGCAGTGACAGGAGAGTGAAAGATAATGATCAGAAAAAAGTATATCGCTTTAGTGAGTTGTCTTTTAACATCTCTGACAATGCTCGCGTGTGGAAAATCCGGCTATTCAAGCTATGAAATCGGGCAAAACACTTCCGGATCCGAAACTTACTCTGATGCGATAAACGGCGAAGAAGTAAATCAGGATGCCGGAAATGAGGACAAAACAGAGAGCAATCTGCCGGGGGATCTTCCGGACTCCGGCGGGAGCGGTGGAGGAACGCCGCTTCCTACGTCGCAGATCAATGTGGGAGATTTTAGCGGTGATTTTTACGAGACCCAGACGCTGAAAGATGAGGAGACAGGACTGGAAGTATGTACTGTTATGGTGCCCAATGGGTGGACTGCGACGCTTTCTCTTAACTGGAGTATGCAAAGCTGCGTACATCCTGTTCTTGCAGCCTTCACCCTGGCCAGCAGCGATGGGAATCTCGTCATAGCGGGCTTCAGTCCTCAAAACTACATATATAACTATCAGGTGCTTACCTGGGGAGCCGGCTCCGGCACTGTGATTCAGGAGCACGGTGATGATGAAGAAATTCCGTCTCAAAGAGCGCATCAGCTAAAATACAGGACTGCTGCCGAATTTGTCCCCTGGTACCTTGGAAAGCGCGGACTGACGCTGAATCTTATTGGTGAAAGAGAGATCAATCAGGAGACCTTTAACAAACTTCAGCAGGAGACTGTAAACGATTATAACGAAGCGATTCAAAAGGTAGGAGAAGCGTATTCCCAGGCCGGAATGACCCTTGAAGGAACCGGAGTGGACTGCAGTATGCTGGATGCCAGATATCAGGGTGAAATAAACGGGGGCACGATTTATCTTGATGTGCTAAGTGCAGGAGATATGGCTTCTACCATAGTTCATGGTCCGACTGCGGATTACTACAACACCAGCTGGGATAACCTGTATATTGTTTATATGGCTGCACCGACTACTGAGCTGCTTGATCAGAACAGAGATCTTTTCGAGACAGTTTTTTCCAATTCGAGCTTCTCTGAGGATTTCGCCAAGTTTAAAGCTTCCTGGGGAGCAGAACTCAATGAGAAAATAGCTGCTAATAATCTCGAGATACTTGAAGATATCACATCTTACTGGGTGGAGGGACATCTGTCATCAACAGTTGCACAGTCAACAGAGGCGGGATACACGGCCAGGATGTGGGATGAGGTCATAAATTCTACGGATACGTATGAGACGACAGATGGTGGGACATTTACAACATCTTCAATCTATTCTGATGCTGTTTATCAAAATGGAAATGAATTCTATGTTGTTCCATCCGGAAGTAATGATTACCCGTCGGGCTGGGAAGAACTCAGCAAAACACACAGGTAGGTTTATGGAAAACAAAGGGATAGAACTTAATAAGGATAATCTTAAGGAATAAAAGGTTTAAATGGCTCAATCCTGGGCGATATCCGGGATTGGGCTTTTGCGTTGTTCAGGTTAATTTTTGTGTGGTATGAAAATGTCTTTTATGATAAACTTTACATGCATTTGGCGTGCACAAATATTTAAAGAATGCGCAGAGGAACTTAAATTGGATCAGAGTAAGATTAGAAATTTTTGTATTGTTGCTCATATTGACCATGGTAAGTCTACACTTGCCGATCGTATGATCGAGAAGACCGGAGTTCTGACTCTTCGCGAGATGCAGAACCAGGTTCTGGACAATATGGATATAGAGAGGGAGAGAGGTATCACCATCAAGTCCCAGGCTGTAAGAATGATCTATAAGGCTAAGGACGGGCAGGAGTATACCTTTAACATGATAGATACTCCCGGACATGTAGACTTTGGATATGAGGTTTCAAGGTCTCTTGCAGCATGTGACGGAGCTATCCTTGTAGTTGATGCAACTCAGGGCGTCGAGGCTCAGACTCTTGCCAACGTATATATGGCACTGGATCATGACCTTGATGTATTTCCTGTTATCAACAAGATTGACCTTCCAAGCGCAATGCCTCAGGAAGCCAAGGATGAGATTGAGGATGTCATCGGAATTGAAGCCCAGGATGCACCTCTTATTTCTGCCAAGAACGGCATAGGAATTGAGGAAGTATTGGAGGCTGTAGTTCACAAGATCCCTGCACCACAGGGCGATGCATCAGCTCCTCTTAAGGCCCTTATCTTTGACAGTATCTATGACTCCTACAGAGGAGTTATCGTATTTGTGAGAATTAAGGACGGCGTTGTCAGAAAGGGAATGAAAGTCCGCTTTATGGCAACCGGTGCAGAGGCAGAGGTCGTTGAGGTTGGATATTTTGCGCCCGGAAGCTTTGTCCCAAGCGATGAGCTCACAGCCGGAGAGGTTGGATACTTCACTGCATCCATCAAGAATATTCAGGATACCCGTGTGGGTGATACCGTTACAGATTCTGCAAAGCCATGCTCAGAGGCACTTCCCGGATACAAGAAGGTTATGCCTATGGTTTACTGCGGACTTTACCCTGCAGACTCCGCTCACTATTCAGATCTTCGTGACGCACTGGAGAAACTGCAGCTTAATGATGCATCTCTTTTCTATGAACCGGAGACATCACAGGCTCTGGGATTCGGATTCAGAGCAGGCTTCCTTGGACTTCTTCACCTTGAGGTTGTTCAGGAGAGACTTGAGAGAGAGTATGACCTCAACCTGGTAACAACAGCTCCTTCCGTTGTTTACAAGGTTCACAAGACAGACGGAGAGGTGTTTGATCTGACCAACCCCACAAATCTTCCCGATCCGTCAGAAATCGATTACATGGAAGAGCCTATCGTTAACGGCGAGATCATGGTCACAACAGATTATGTCGGTGCCATCATGCAGCTTTGTCAGGAGAGAAGAGGCAAGTACCTGAGCACCGATTACATAGAGCAGACAAGAGCAATCCTTAAGTATGAGCTTCCTCTTAACGAGATCATCTACGATTTCTTCGATGCGCTTAAGTCAAGGTCCAGAGGTTATGCGTCCTTTGACTATGAGCTCAAGGGCTATGAGAAGTCAGACCTTGTTAAGCTTGACATCCTCATCAACAGGGAAGAGGTTGACGCCCTGTCCTTCATCGTTCACAAGGACGGAGCGTATGAGCGCGGCCGTAAGATGTGCGAGAAGTTAAAAGAGGAGATCCCAAGGCACCTGTTTGAGATTCCTATCCAGGCTTCAGTCGGTGGCAAGGTTATTGCCCGTGAGACAGTAAAGGCCTATCGTAAGGACGTCCTTGCCAAGTGCTACGGCGGTGATATAACCCGTAAGAAGAAACTTCTTGAGAAGCAGAAGGAAGGTAAGAAAAAGATGCGTCAGATCGGCAATGTAGAAGTTCCGCAGTCCGCATTCCTTAGCGTCCTTAAGCTTGATAACGTAGATTGATATCGGGGATATAACTGATTAGTATGTTGACGGAGACTATGTCTTTATATGTACACATACCGTTTTGTGCGAGGAAGTGCAATTATTGCGACTTCCTCTCTTTTAATGCAGAAAAAGAGCTGATGGATGAATACTTTGATGCTCTGGAAAAAGAGATATCGAAATCAGGTAGGGACTGCAAGGACAGAACGGTTGCCACGATATTCTTCGGAGGTGGAACTCCTTCTTTTGCAGATGAGAAAAGAGTTTGCGGATTACTGCAAAAAATCAGAGATGGGTTTAACGTTAGCGATGATGCTGAGATCAGCATTGAGGTCAATCCTGCATCTGCCATGAGAGACAAGCTCTTTTCCTATCGCGAAGCAGGTTTTAACAGACTCAGTATCGGCTGCCAGTCATTAAATGATGATGAACTTGAGATTCTGGGCAGGCTTCACAATAGCAGTATGTTTATTGAGACCTACAATAATGCCAGGGCAGCAGGTTTTAACAATATCAACGTGGATGTTATGAGTGCATTACCCGGCCAGAGCCTTGATTCTTATGTGAACACGCTGAATAGAGTGCTGGGACTTAAACCTGAGCACATCTCGGCCTACAGCCTTATCATCGAGGAAAACACTCCTTTTTATGACATGGATCTGGATATTCCCGATGAGGACACCGACAGAGCAATGTACCACGAGACCAAGAGAATATTGAAAGAACAAGGCTTCCACAGGTACGAGATTTCCAATTATGCCCTTGGTGCTGAGGATGATGATACTTTCGAGTGCCATCATAACAAGGTTTACTGGCAACGGGGCAATTACCTTGGCCTTGGCCTTGGAGCTGCTTCAATGGTGGACAATGTCAGATGGAGCAATACCCGGGATATTGGCACTTATGTAAAAGAACTTGCGGATGCCGAAAGCTCTTTTGCCAAAATAAGAGAGAACGTTGAGGAGCTAAGTTGCGCGGCTCAGATGGAAGAGTTTATGTTCCTGGGACTTCGACTTGTGAAGGGTGTAAGCGTAGAGAACTTTAAGGAAAACTTTGGAAAAAGCATCTTTGAAATCTACGGAGAGGTTATTGATAAGTACCGGGATATGGGGCTTTTGGAGTGCGCAGGAGATGGCGGAAAATATCTTCGCTTAACAGATAAAGGACTTGATGTCAGCAATACTGTCATGGCGGAATTTTTGTTATAATGGAAACTAGCATTTGATTATAAATGGGGTTAAGGGGGATTACAATGAACTATAACTTTTTTGCACTTATATCAAGAATGAAATACATCGAGCGCTGGGCTCTTATGCGCAACACAAGGCAGGAGAATCTGTGCGAGCACTCCATGGAGGTTGCAATGATCGCACACGCTCTGTGCACTATCGGAAATGTCAGATACGGCAAGAACCTGGATGCCAACAAGGCTGCTCTTATCGGGCTTTATCATGATGCATCCGAAATCATAACCGGCGATATGCCAACTCCCGTCAAGTACTTCAATGCCGATCTAAAGCACGCCTACAAAGAGGTGGAGGCTATCGCTGATGAGAAACTCCTTGAGAAGCTCCCTGATGATCTTCGCCCTTCCTTTGAGGAAATCTTCAGACCTGCGGATACAGACGAAGAGCGCTATATGAGAAAACTTGTGAAGGCTGCTGACAAGCTCTCTGCACTTATTAAGTGTATCGGCGAGACCAATGCCGGTAACTCCGAGTTCAGGACTGCCAAGGAGAGCACGGGAAAGGCCATTAGAAGCCTTTATCAGGAGCTTCCGGAGGTCCTTGATTTTGTGAACGAGTTTCTTGCTTCCTACGGCAGTACCTTAGACGAGCTGACCTGACTTTATATTTTTTCTGTTTAATCGTAATATGATTGATTTTTTGCCGATTTAGCATGATAATTAATATGAACTAGTTTATGCGGCTAAAAATCCTACTTCAATAATCGGAGCAAACAGGATGAAATTCATAAAGTGTGACGAGCTTAAGCCGGGTATGCGCCTTGCGAAACCCATATACAGTAAGAAGGGGGTTCTTTTGTATGATCGTGCTTCTGTCCTTAGGGACATGCAGAGCATTGAGAATATTAAGAGCTTCGGACTTATTGGTCTTTTTATCTTAGAGCCTGCAGAGCCGGTTCCGCCAATGACTCAGGAAGATCTGGAGTTTGAACGATTCCAGACTGTCATGTATAACGAGATCATGGAGGAACTGGAGCGTATCGTCAATAAGCACAAGCAGGAAAAGTTCCCAAATATTGTTGCACAGATAATTAAAAACTACGGAAATCTCCGAAAGAAGATTTCCTTCCAGCAGTCCCTTAGAAGTGCGGATGACTATATTTATAAGCACTCTCTTAATGTGGCTATACTGTCAGCGATGATAACCCATAGCATGAATGTCCCGCTTTCGGAACAGAATGAGGCAGTCATGGCTTCGGTAATACATGACATCGGTAAGCTCACGCTTCCGGTGGAGCTTCAGTCCAAACAGCAGACTACAGAAGAAGAGAGAAACATAATCGACGGGCATGAGATTCAGGGGTATCCGATAATCGATGAGGCTTTCTCTTCCCAGCCCAATATAAAAAGGGCATGTAATCAGGCAAGAAAGATACTTTTTGACTACTGGAACGGAAATCCCATCCAGAATCAGAAAACGCTGATGGCGGCAAAAGTACTGGTGGTTGCCGGTATCTTTGACAAAGAAACCGCTGTACGAATTGATGATGCACCGGTTTCAGAGGTTGGTGTCATCAGAAAGATGATGAGCAGACCCGATGTCTTTGATCCGAGGGTGGTCAAGGGACTTACCGATTCCCTCAACATCCTGGTACCCGGCGTAAGTGTTGAGCTTAATACCGGAGAAAAGGCGCTGGTCATCAGAACCAACGATGATGACTTCCTGCGGCCGACAATACTCAGCTTTAGGGATAATTCCATAATCGATCTGTCAAACAGAGGAGCCTACGGCAATCTTGAGATCGTGGATATCATGAAGACTCTTGATAACAGATGTGTAATGGATACATCCAAGATGAAGGCTCTTGGCATCAGTGTAGAAGAACCTGAGTACGTTTAAGGAGAAGGTTATGTCACGGATTACTGAAATACTTGAGAAAGCAAAACAGGAGGGAGCATCTGATTTACATATCACCGTCGGCATTCCTCCCAAAATGAGAGTAAACGGAAAGCTTATTACCCTTGATGAGTATGGTAAGATGCTTCCTAAGGATACATCAGCTATTGCAGAAGAGATCATGTCAGAAAAGCAGCTTGCGGCTCTTGAAGATAAGGGCCAGCTTGATATGTCTTTTTCCATACCTCAAGTCGGCAGATACAGGCTTAATGTGTTTAAACAGAGAGGTTCAATCGCCATGGCCTTCAGAGTTGTGGCGACCCAGATACCTTCTTCCGAGAGCCTTGGAATTCCTGATTCCGTAATAGATCTTTATCAGAAAAAGAGAGGACTGGTCCTTGTTACGGGACCAACCGGAAGCGGAAAGTCTACAACTCTTGCTTCTATCATCGATACCATAAACTGCAACAGGGAAGCTCACGTCATCACGCTTGAAGACCCTATCGAGTTTACTTATCAGCACAACAAGTCCATTGTTAACCAGCGTGAGATCGGCACAGACTCCAACAATTACGCCAGCGCTCTAAGGGCAGCTCTTCGTGAGGATCCGGACGTTATCCTCGTAGGTGAGATGAGAGACCTTGAGACCATCAGTACGGCAATTACAGCAGCTGAGACAGGACACCTGGTGCTCTCCACCGTTCATACCATCGGAGCTTCCAATACCGTTGACAGACTTATCGACGTATTCCCGTCACACCAGCAGCAACAGGTAAGAATTCAGCTGGCAGGCGTACTTGAAGCCATTGTTTCCCAGCAGCTTCTTCCTATGACTGACGGCGTTTCAAGAATTGCGGCATTTGAGGTCCTTCACATCAACTCTGCTGTAAGAAATCTTATTCGTGAGGGAAAGAGTCATCAGCTCATCACCTACATGCAGACCTACAGAAAACAGGGCATGATCACCATGGATGATGCGATCCTTGAACTCTACAGAGCTCAGAAGATCGGAAGAGAAGCAGCCCTTACCTTTGCACAGGATCCTGAGACAATGCAGAACAAGATGCTCAGATAATTTAAAAAATTTTTCAATCTTAAGAAAATCTTAAAGATTTTTTATATCGACCTGTTGTATAATCAGCAGGTCGATTTTGTTTTGTCTAAGAAAATTCTTGTAATTTCTATTGTTTGTCTACAAGGGAATCCCATCATTTTGTAGAAAAGAGGAAATTATATGTTTAGTTCGGTTACTTCGGGAGCCGTGGGAGGTATTGCTTCTTACCTGATGCAGGTAGAGGTGGATGTTTCTGACGGACTGCCAAGTTTTAACATGGTTGGATTTATGAGCGGAGAAGTCAGGGAGGCAGGAGAGCGCGTAAAAGTTGCGCTTAAGAACGCCGGCACTAAAATTCCGCCTGCCAAGATAACCATCAATCTTTCGCCGGCAGATATAAGAAAGTCCGGTGTTGTAGTGGATCTTCCCATAGCCGTGGGCATTATGGCTGCCATGGGAGAGATTGATATTGAAGCGATGGAGAAAACTGTGGTCCTTGGGGAATTGGGCCTTGACGGAGAGGTCAAGCCCGTAAAGGGAGTTCTTCCCATAGTTGCAAGGGCCAAGGAGATGGGCTACAGACTGGTAATTCTTCCTGAGCCCAATGCAAGGGAAGGCGCTGTTGTGGGAGATATAAAGATAATCGGTGTGAGCTCCCTTCAGGAGGTGGTGCAGTATCTTAACGCACCTCTGCAGGAGAGGGATCACCTGATAAAGCCGACTTATGTGGATGTAAAAAAGCTATTTG
>JAGBMP010000144.1 GCA_017634825.1 Butyrivibrio sp. | reverse complement strand
TTTCCGCTTCCGGCGTGCATATATAGAATTATTGGTCTATTCAGATCTATCATATTATCCTTTTCCTTTGTGCCTGCCATAGAGCTTCAGGTACAGCTCAGGGCTCACGCGAAGCAGTGCTACTTTGATCTTGTGTCCCAGGGGAAGTGCTCCAAATGCCCCTTGCGTCTTAAGCGCATGCTCTATCTGCTCCCTGGCTTCATCCACTGCAAGCCTCGCCAGGTCGTTATCTCTTTTATCCTGCCCAAGAACTGCCACCTTGCCGATCACGAGAAACGCTGTCAGAATCTGGTTTACGGAAAGTGAAACAAACGCATCCCTGCTCATCTCATTCTTATATGGCAGAAGCTTCTCCTCAGCCTCTCTCCAGGATAAGATCTCGCCCAGATAGCTCTCCTTAAATTCCTGCTTCATGGCGCCGGCAGCATTCTCAGTGTAAATATAATTCTCGTCATCTATGCATTTTATGGTATGTCTTTTCCCCTGAGAGATTGCAAAATCCAGAAGGAACAGAAGGTCCTCTCCTATTGCCAGGCCCTCCTTGAAGCGGACATGCCCTTCCTCAATGCTCTGCCTCTCGAAGAGCTTGCCCCAGACATGGGTGTTGTGATCAAGGACCGAGTTCTCAATGTACTGAAAGCCGCTGAGCTTGGTATTTCCGGTAAAAGACCTTGTCTCGTCCACAAGGCTGGTCCCCTCATCTGCATACTTCATCAGTGTCTCTAGGTATCCAGCCCCAACCTCGTCATCGGAATCAACAAATACAACAAACCTTCCGCCGGCGTGCTCAAGACCAATATTCCTGGCGTGTGACACCCCGTGATTCTCAGTATGCACCACCTGAACGCGTCCGTGTTCATCCTCCCCGGCAAGACGATCGCATATATCAGAAGAGCCGTCGGTCGAGCCGTCATCCACCAGAATGACCTCGATCTCGCCCTCTTTTACAAACTTCTGATTTAAACAAGATAAGACACACCTATCCAGTGTGTCTTTAGCCTGATAGACAGGAATTATTATACTTACTAATATCTCCCTGTTTTCTTCCATACTTCTCCCAAACTAACGTTAATATTCGGTCCAATCCTCTCTTGGTATGCCGGCTACTGTGTCGAATCCATAGTGTTGTGCATAGGCCAGGTTTAGCCAATACAGCGGATCTTCAGTATAGTCCGAAACATAAGCCATAGAGTATCTGCTCTCCCAATCCGGACGGAGCATCGGTGCATAGACATCATCAGCACCTGTTTTAGCAAGCTCTGTCAGATATGCATCACGCTCATCAAATTCGCGCTTGATCCTGGCGAGATTTGCACCTTCCTCAATGTATGTAAATATGAGTAAAACTCCGAAAATAGTCACCAGAGAAGTCGCTATGGTCTGAACCAGTGCTTCATCATAGCCCTCGTTTACAAGCCACGCAAATCCGGAAACAATGGCTGTCATCAAAAAGAGGCTTGCGCCATAGTATGTTCTGAGCTGAGAATTTGGAACAGCCAAAAGTGCGTAACAGGTTATCAGGAATAAAAATCCAAACAGCAGCATACCCGATGCCTTGTCCAAAAAGTCAGCAGTATTTTTACATTTATAGGCAATAGCGATCGCTATAGCTATGAATACAAATACCAGGATCAGATAACCGTTCTTGATGTTCAAAGTAATCTTCAAAAATCTGGCCAAAAGCGCAAGCAGACCTGTATGTGCTTCCTCAGCAGCTGCTGCCCTTTTGAGATTTCCCGGGGCTGTTATCATGATCACGAAACCGGTAAGTGTCCCCACAAAGCCTGCTATCATCCACGGTCTCAGATTCCTGATGTTCTTATCCTTTTTATATACTGCAAACATCATAACCAGCATGTAAACCATAATAGCACCTGATGTATTCTCATTACACCAGCCGGCTACTACTCCATAAAAGAACATTCCGATCGCAAAACCGATTGTCCCGAGCCTGCTTGCCTTAACGGATTTCCTGAAAAGAGTGACAAAGCCCAGCACAATACATCCGGTAAACATGTAATTGCAGGCGCCGTCCATCCAGAACACGCTGTTATTGATGGTAGGATCAAACAGCCAGAGCAGTAGCGCAATTGCAGAATATACTCTGATATCGTAGGCTTTCCTATGATCAACGTTGATGTAGATAAGCATCGACACCAGTACAAAAACACATGCTGCCACAACATCAAATATCAGCTTGTTGTCTGCGTATAAGAATATCCTGAGAATGATGTGCGCAACGCTTCTTCCGCTATGGTCCAGGTACTGAGCATATTCCTGTGCAAACAGATCAAAAAAGTTGTTTGCTTTGGCTACCTCATCCCAGTAAATGACATCATCAGACATATACGGTGTTAAGTACTGATATATGAACACCATTATGAAGTTTGCAAGGACTGTCAATTGAAACAGTCTCTTCCTAAGCTTTTCCGACATCTGATTCACCTTTATCCTTAAAGTAATATCCCAAGTAAACCCCTGCAATCAGTAAAAAGAAATCCCGGCCCAGATACCTTGTCACAAAGGTGGCCTCAACTATAGTATAAACGGACAGTGCAAATATGAGTATCATTGTCCAGATGTCCTTCTTTTTCCAGCACATATAGATCACTGCCAGAAGTGCGATGACAAGTAGCACCGCCGGAATTATTCCGTACCAGTAAAAGATCCTTACAAAACCCATATCAAAATAGGAATCCGTACCACGGGCTGAAAACAGCTTCCATTTGGAAAGCACCGCATCTCTGTTTGCTGCCTCGTAGTAAATAGTGCTCATCCTGTAATTAAATACTTTTTCTACTTTCCAGTAGAGATCTCCAAGGTTCCAAAAGAACTTATCCCCGACATACATCGCTCCTGTCCAGCCTGCTGCAAGAACAGAAATAACAATGCAAAATACAGGAGAAACAAGAGTCTCAAGAATATACATCACCTTGAGATCTGCCAGTTTCGGAAACAGCCTGAACACGATGGCCAGTACTATCGTTGCTGCCAGTATCAGGGCGCTGGTCCTTGACTTGGTCAAAACCGTTATTATGACTGAAGAAACAACCAGAACAATATACGGCAAAACTCCTGCCGTCCTTCCGTATATCCATATCCACATCAGGATCAAAACAAATAAAGAGCTAAAAAGTGTATTGGGATGTCCGAACCCAAAGGTGTATCTGGCTTCCTCTCCGACTCCTCTTCCGTAGTCAAATACAAAAACTATATTTCCAAGTACACCGGCACAGGCCAAAAGAGCTATCAGCATAAAGCCGACAATGCACACATAAAAGCAATATTTCATGGCCTTTTTCAGGTCAATATCCCTGGCTGCCATTAGAAGCGTAACCACTCTGAGCATATCATTCTTGCCGCATATATAATAGCTCACAGCAGCTATAGCCCAGATAACTGCGATAAATATCCATTCCTTCCTGTCGTGCTTCATTATGAGCACAGCCAAAAAGGTCAGAAGAAACGTAGCCCTGAACACATAGCTCTCATAGGTAAAAGGCAACTCGCTCTTTTCCACTATCATCAGAACCAGCTCTATGGTAAGCGCAATATAAAACAGCGCATCTACTATTTTCTTTCTGTTTTCATCAGTAAGTAGTTTCATCTCAAAGCTCTTTTTATAAAAGTCTTAATGTCAAATTTAAGGGCGTTTCTCAAAAGTCTCGCCCTCGGGCTTTTTCCGGTCATCAGCGCATGCACAAATACTGACTGCTCCGGAGCCCAATCGGGAAGATCTCTATTGGCATACTCTTTGTAAAACTCATCCTGCATGAGAGCGGTAAGAGCCTCTTTCTTTTTGCCAAGGCCTATACCCGAATAGATTATCCCTGCCACAAATATAGCGCAGGTCAGAGACTTCCTGGCACTTACCCAGTCTTTAAAGGTATCGTTACCTCTTTTATCCAAAAACTCATCCATGGCTGCCCATACAACCTTCTGGTTATCCAAAAAAGACTTATTGTATGTGGATGTCATGCTGGGATTTCCGACGCTGTACAGATACAGAGCCCTGTCAACAAAAGCTATGCCCCGGGCTCTTTCCAGATACCTGGTTGTCTGGTACAGATCCTCTCCGTTATTGAGGAAAATGTCGTGATCCATGGCAGCAATGCTTCTCTTTATACATTTGGTCCACATGCTGTTTAGGGAATCGTCCATGCAGAACTGACGGTAAAAGGCTTCTTTCTCAGGTCCCAAGTAAACCTTGTTGTCCTCGAAATCGCAAGCGGGAATAACGCCGCCTTTGCCATTTCCGCCATTTCTCCTGGCCCTGAAGATCACAAGATCTGCTTCGCTCCAGCCGGAAATCGTCTGGTTGACCCTGATGGCAAGCTCTTTTATTGCATTTTTCTCAAGCTTGTCGTCAGCATCAAGAGAGAGTACCCAGTCGCCTGCCGCCTCCAGAAAGCCTTCCTGTCTGGCTGCAAAAAGACCTATCTTCCCTCTGTGAAGAGCTTTTATAAACGGGTACTTTTTGGCATACTCATCCGCAATTTGCGGCGTATTGTCAGAAGATCCGTTCTCAACAATGATCACCTCCAAAAGGTCTTTTGCCGGACCATAGAAGGTATCTTCCTGAGACAGGACCGAAGATAAACATTCGTCTATGTACTTTTCCCCATTGTGGACAGGAATTACGATTGAGAACAACATTACTTGTTTTTCAGCTCCCAGTTCTCGTGTATATATGGCCTATAAGCCCATGTAAGTTTATGTGTCTTGTCCAGATCCTCCCAGATTTTCTTCATGCGCGCCTCCGAGTTGATCTCGGGAATGTCATGAAACTGTATCTGGATATTTTCAAATTCACTGATCCTTCCGGAGCGGATAAGCTCCTCAAGGATATCATATTCGCCGCCCTCAATATTCATCTTCATGAGCTTTACTCTATGTATGTCATGCTCATTCATGAATTCTTCAATGCTGACAAACTCCGCAACTTCAGTATCTCCCTGATTGTGATACTGGGAAGATCCGTCTGCCTCATGTGAGATATCAGCCTTATGTGTAGTGGCATCAAGACCGAATGCAAAGCAGTGAATATTGTCGTAATCCTTGAATCTGTTGCTGCAATCCTCAGAGAACTTTTTTACAGGTTCAAAAATATAGATCTGACAGTTCATGTTAGGGAGCTTGGCTGCCCAATCTCCTTTATATCCGCCAAGATCAAAAACAACATCACTGTCCTTTATGTCATACCTGAATCTGAGCGCTTCTCCGCCGGCTCTTCTGAATCTGACCAGCGCTTTGTCTTTCGGGCCCATCTTAAAAAGATATTCATATTCAAGCTTACAAGCCTCATAAGCCTTTTTGGTCCAAGGCATGGCCTTTGCAATTTTTCCTAAAAAACTCATTACTTAGTTCCTCCCGGCCATCCTTAGAATTTTGTGAACAGCCTTTCTGAAGAAGCGTCCTACAGTCATATCAAGCCTGTGATACAGCTTCATTCCAAATGTGATCTTTCCAAGCACAAAGTGCTGATATTCATCTATGTGTTCTCTTAGATATACAGGATAGGTATCATCAACCTCTACGCGCTCAAAGTGCGCATCCCTGCCAAAGATATCCATTCCCAGGATAAGGTGGTCCATGGTCTCTGCCAGTACTTCGCGCTCGTTAAAGTTCTGATGGGCAGCAGCCTTGGTCTTGATTCCGATCCTCTTCATAGGATCATTTTCACCAAATCCGCCCATATATCCGAAGTGCCATCCACCATTAGGAACTCTGACACTTCTCGGATCTGTTACCGGAACCAGATCTCTAAGTCTTACAATTCCTTCCTCGGGGATGTTGTCGATGTTACAGATCTTTGTTCCAAGCCAAAGCCTCTCACTCTCGGGAATATCAGGGAACTCCTTGGTTATTGAAAGAAGCTTCCCGCTCTTTTCCTCGTTGTTTACGTAAACATAGAAATTACGCTGAGCCAGATGATAAACCTTAGTCTTATCAAAATTGTCGATTATGTTCTTTAAGGTCTCGGGACATGGAATCTCATCCGCATCACTCATGATGATGACATCATCACTTGTAGCGTCCTTAAGTCCCTTTATAAGGTTGTTTTTCTGATAGTAGTCCCTGACGTAAGTGTCAGCTCCCTCAATAGGAGTATCATCCACAACAATATATGTAATCTTGTCCAGGAACTCTTTAAACTGATCTTTGTACTTCTCAAACATCAGCTCCTTGGGTTCTCCGGAGAAGGTTACCGTTGACTCCTCAATAACAAATCTGTCCACATAAGGATTCAGGATATTCAGTCTGAGCTTTAATATATCAACTTCGTTGAAGAATGGAAAACAATCATATACCATTCTGTTTACCTCCAAAACCTAAGGCTCCTAAGCACTGCTTTTAAGCGCTTAGCAGGACTCATAAACCTTGGATATCCTGCATTTTCACCTCTCC
>JAGBMP010000143.1 GCA_017634825.1 Butyrivibrio sp. | reverse complement strand
CCCCAGCATGGTCTTTAAGGAGAGCTCCTCGTCTATGGAAGACGTTCCATAGAGTGCAGCTCCGTCCGTTCCCTGAACGCACCAGATTCCCTGCTTTAAGTACTGCTTCAGGGGATGATCCTTAAGCGAATTCAGATTGTTGAGTCTTACATTACTTGATATCTGGAACTCCAGCACAACCTTGTTTTCCTTGAGCTGCGCCAGAACTTCCTTGCCCTTTTTGGACCTTGGACTGTAGGTATAAAGGCCGTGTCCCAGCCTCATCCTCGGCATCTGCTGCCCGGGTGCCAGACAGTCCTTGACGCACAGAATACTGTGGGCGATGTTGTCCTTCTGACTGTCGTTCTCTCCTGCATGTACCCTGATCACAAAGCTCGGATCCTTGGCGGCGATCTTCACGATCTCCTTAAACGCCGGTTTAAGCGTAATGATGTCGTTTATCTCCTCGCCGACAAAGTCACACCCTGCCACATACGGATCCAGCGCCGTAGCTTTCAAAACCTCCAGGTTCTGCTCCAGATAATTATCAGGAGTTACAGCATCCTTAACGATAGTGAGCGGAATCCTTCTGATGGCAGCCAGGAACCTGATCATGACGCCGGTCTCCTGATAGATCTTGGGCATGACCTCATGAACCTGCCTCAGCATCTCTATCGATTCATACTTCTTAACCAGGGTCGTGTCGCTGATCTCCGCATAGCACACGCCCTGCTTCTTGTAGCTTCTTGCAATCCAAAGGAGCTTGTCCTGAAAGATCGTATTACCGCAATAATCCGGATTCTCCCTGTCGCGCAACATCTGTTTTAAGTGCCTCTTAACATCCTCATCGGGAATCTGATCAATCCCACTAAGATCGATCTTGTCCTCACTCTCTTTGCCTTTGCAAAAGACATAACGGTACAAATATACCTTCTCGAGATTGGTAAACACCGCCTGCCCGTCCTTGATAACCGCCAAAGAGCCTCGGATCTTAACAATGTTCATCTCCGCATTATCAAGGTTACCCAGGATCAGATCCGCAAAGTTGATAAAGGTATTATCATCGATCTTTCTGTCCAGATACTTGCCTTTTAAATCCGAGGAAGTCCACTGCCACGCAACCTTCTTGCGCTGCTTAAGAACCTTCTCCCACTGAGCATTTGTAAGGCCCAGCTGAAGCTTTTTTACATAATAAAGCGGATAGCGTATCTGGTGCGCGATTCCCAGCGCGATCAGAATATCCCCGGAGAGATTACCGTTCATGTGAGTGTGAAGGTCTCCGGCAAACTTAAGCTCTTTCCTGATATGAGTCTTGAACACCGTTTTGCTCAGATCAAAGTCCGGCTCCTTGGTCTGACTCATAAGTGTCTTGGCGATGGCAGGAATTGAAGCCTTTGTCTCAACGGTTCCATCAAGATAAATATTTGCCACCTCGATATCACCAAGGCTAAAGATATAGCATTCCTTATTATCGGCGTCCACATAGCAGGGAACTTCACCCCTTATCTCCAGCATCCCGTCCTTGTTCTTCGAAAGCGGAAGTCCGCAGGTGGAAGCCAGATTCCTAATAAGGTTTCCGGTGCCGTGGTTTGGTGTTGAGAGCACAAACATAAGCCTGTCCAAATCTTTGTACAGGCTTACGATAATGTCTTTTTCGTTATCAAGGAAAAAGCATGTGAAATATGTCATAGACGCTCCTTACTGAGAAACGTATATCTCCTTAAGTCCATCGCGGTCCAGCACTCTGATCCTTGCGTGTCCGAGCCTCTCAATAAGACCCTCCCTCTCCATTTCGCGAAGCTTCCTGGAGACGGTCTCGGTGCGAAGACTGACGCTGGCTGCGATATCATCGAGCTTTAAAATAACATCGTCGTCGATACTTCTGTCGACTCTGTATAAAAGAAATCCCGCCAGCCTTGCCATCGGATCCTTAGTTGAAAGAAGCATGTTCCTCTCATTGGCGTCATGCAGCTTCTTGCTAAGAAGTATTATGGTGTTCATGGCTGCGTGGGGATCATTGACCACTTTGATGAAATCATCCCTGTGTATCTGACAGATGGAAGCATTGGTGAGGCATACAGCAGAATAGGGATAGATACTGCCGTCAAGGAACATGCCTTCCCAGATGATGTCGTGATCTGCAAGAATGGTTACTATCTGCTCCCTTCCGAGGGCGTCGTATCTGCAGAGCTTGACTCTTCCCTTTCGGATTATACATATTGAATCAACAGGTTCGCCCTCTCTGAACAGGTAGCTGTTCTTCTTGAGGTTCTCATGGATCGAGTGCTCCATCAGGCTCACCTGGGCATTGACAGGAAGCCCCTCGATAAGGGGCACGCTCTCGGTGCAAAAGCCTCCGCATTCCTCGCAGATGTTTAGTCCCGATATTCCTCTCTTGAGTTCTTCGCCGCGACTCTTGTCCTTGGCGCGGTAGATTCCGCCTGAACTGCCCATCTCTTTACCCATTGATCCAGCAATAGCAATACGCCTGTGTTCTTACTGCAAACGGCTCTGTAGCCAGCAGCTCTTTTACCTCACTCTTTGTGTACCAGCGGGGCTCAATCTCCTCCTGGAAGGATGTGCTCTCGGAAAAAGTTCCTCCTGCCACACCTACGCAGCAGGCATTTCTCTCATTTGAAAAACCGATGGCGCTGTAGCACGGTCCCCACCACTGGTCTATCCTTAAGATATCAAGGCCTGTCTCTTCCTTGAGCTCTCTCTTTGCTGCCTGTTCCGGAGTCTCTCCGGGATCGATAAGGCCTGCCGGGAAGTTGTAAACCCATCTTCCTGTGGCCATTCTGAATTCTCTGTTAATAAGGATCTTCTCGCCGGACTCATCATGCATGATGATGGCAACCGCATCCTCCTTGCGGTTCTGAAGGTCTTCAAAGGTCTTAAGATCAGGGTTTCTGCTTATCATCTCGTAGACCTTCTCGTTGCCGTCCACCATCTTGTAATGAACGTCATAACGGTTGATGAATCTGCCCTGCTCTTTCTTTTCTATATATTCAAATTCCATTGCTTACTCCGTTAACATGCACCATAAACTATTTGCTTGAGTCCTCTTATGAAGCTGAAGTCACAGCCTCCCTCAATCTGCTGCATGTATATAAATATCAGTTCTTCCTCAGGGTCAACAAAGAAGTATGTTCCGCCCAGTCCGTCCCAGCCAAACTCTCCGACGCTTCCGTTTGAGCAGGCGGTAGCCGGATCTGTAAGGATCCTGAATAAATTGCCGTAGCTGCATCCTTTGCAGGATTCGAAATCCAAAGTGCTGAGCTGCTGGGGATTAAGCTGAGGCGATGTCATGAACTCAAAGGTTCTTCTGCCGATGAGCTCCTTGCCGTGGTATGCTCCCTTGTTGAGAAGCATCTGTGCAAAGTGCGCGTAGTCTGCAGCGGTGGAATAAAGACCTGCTCCGCCCCTCTCAAACCATGGGTCCTTACTCGGGTTCTCCATCTGAAGGCGCCTTCTTACGTCATCCTCGGCTCTTACAACCTTGCCCTTTTTATCTCTTCTGTAAAGGACTGCTGCCCTGAACTCTTTTCCCTCGTCGATCTTAAAGCCCGTATCCTCCATGTTAAGAGGAGTGAAGATCTCTTTCTTGAAAAACTCAGATAACTTCTTGCCTGTGACAACCTCAATGATGCCACCCAGAATGTCCGCAGAATATCCGTATCTGAAGTACTCTCCGGGCTCAAAGGCAACTCCTGCCTCTGCCAGCTTGTTGCAGATATCGACGTTACTCTTTAATATCCCCGATTCTCTCTGGGCTCTGGCCTCTTTTACGATCTTGGCCATGAGTCTTTCGGCATCACCGAACTCTCCCGGCATCACGATACCTGAGGTCATGTTCAAAAGATCTTTTACCGTAATGGGGTTTACAGCCTTTCTGATACCATCGGCCGAAACCACGTTAACACTCTCATACGCCGGAAGGTAGTCAGATACCTTGCTCATAAGATCAAGGTCGCCTCTCTCATACAGGATCATGGCTGCCATGGCCGTCACGGGCTTGGTCATGCTGAAGATCTTGTAGATGCTGTCCTCCCTGTCGGGCTCGTAGTGGTTTTCGTAAACTCTTTTACCCTTGTGCTCAACGATTATCTTGGCGCCCTGAAGCGCGCCTGCCTGTCTTTGTTTCTCTATAAGTGTATCAAGCCTGTTCAGCTTTCTGATGTTCATAACACAATTATCCCCGGTAAATATTTCTTAGTACTTAACTGAAGGAAGCAGATACTTTCTCTGATAGAAGTCGACTGCCTTCTCGAATTCTTCGCCCTTGTCGGCTTTGAGGTGCTCGATGTACTCGTGAGCATCGTAAGCGTCCTCATCAACCTCAATAAGACCAACTGCGATATTACTGCAGTGATCGGCGATACGCTCAAAGTCCGTGCTGATATCCGTGAGGTCAAAGCCCTGCTCGATAGTGCACTTACCTTTTCTAAGTCTTCTGATATGCCTTCTCTTAACCTCCATGTTGATGCCGTCGATGGTCTCCTCAAGGGGTTCGATCATCTTGGCAAGGTCAACATCCTGAGCCTCGAAAGCTCTGACGGAGAGGTCCACGATCTCTTTTACCGCATTGGAGAAGATCTCCATCTCGGACTGTGCCTTTGGAGTAAATTCTCTCTTTGACTCGCTCATGCCCCTGGCCTTCTGCATGATGTTGAGGGCATGGTCACTGATACGCTCGTAGTCTGTGATGCAGTGCAAAAGAACTGACAGAGTATGCGAGTCTTTTACACCGAGGTGATGAGCGTTGATCTGCATGAGGTATGTTCCCAGCTGATCCTCGTAGGTATCAACCTTTCTCTCAAGGTAATCAACATCCTGAGCCTTCTCTTCCTCAAAGTTATCAATAAGTCCGATAGCCTCGTAAAGAGCATCCTTACACATGTTAGCCATGGCAATTGCTGCAATCCTTGCCTGCTCAAGAGCAAAGGGCGGGTTTGAAAGGAAGCGGGGATCCAGTGTGCGGATACCTTCCTGCTCCTCCTGCTCCTTCTTTTCCTTCTCGTCGATAGGGATGGTCTTCAGGGCCATGTTTACAAGAAGATTTGAGAAAGGCAGCATAAGCGGAGTTGCCACAAGGTTAATCAGTGTGTGGATTCCGGCGATTCCTACCATTCCGATATCATTGTCCATGAACGCGAAGTTTACGATGGAATGTATCAGATAGAACAGGATCATAAAGGTTGTTGCCTTGATCAGATTGAAGTACAGATGCATAAGAGCTGTTCTCTTACCGTTCTTGTTAGCGCCAAGAGATGAGAGAATAGCTGTGATACAGGTACCTACTTCCGCACCAACTACAACAGGGATAGCCATGCTGTACTTGACCTTTACGGAAAGTGATAACGCCTGCAGTACACCGATGGTTCCGGCTGAAGACTGGATGGTCATGGTGAAGAGGATACCAACAAGGAATCCGATGATGGGATTACTGAAGCTTGTAAGTACTCTCTTGAAGCCGTCTACATCCTTAAGAGGTGAAACAGCGTCTGACATGGTGCTCATTCCAAACATAAGAACCGAGAAACCAAGAAGAATTGTTCCGATATTTTTCTTCTTATCATTCTTGGAAAACATGTAAAGCGCAATACCGATAAGCGCCAGGAAGGGCGTAAATGACTTAGGCTTTAACAGATTGATTATAAAGTTTTCACTGCTGATTGCGTTTAATGAAAGAAGCCATGCAGTAAAGGTTGTACCGAGATTGGCACCCAGAATAACATTAACTGCCTGCTTAAGAGTCATTATCCCCGAATTAACAAGACCAACTACCATGACGGTAGATGCTGATGAAGACTGAACCAGCGCCGTAACGCCAACACCAAAGAGGTATGCGATTACCTTGTGCTCAGTCACTTTTGCAAGCACGCTCTCGAGCTTGCCTCCTGCGGCTTTTGTGAGTCCGCCACTCATTACATTCATTCCGTAAAGGAACATTGCAAGACCACCGACCAGGCCTGCAATTAGACTAAATACTTCCAGTGAGCTCATTTTCTCCTACCATTAATTATTCTTTATCCATTTTTCTACGTTTACAGCTATATCTTACAGGATTAAGCTAAAAATTACCATAAAAATATCATTCTTACATACTTGCCGAACCTGGATTCGCTGAGAGAAACTCTTTTTCCGTCGTTGTAACCGTCGCCGTAGATGTTCTCCTCGACGTCCACATCCTCTGTCTTTATAAAGCCAAGTCTCTCGCAAATGTGGATGGATACTGCATTCTCAGCCTTGACAAGAGTCTGCACCTTATCAAACTGGAGGACATTTCTTCCATATTCCATGATGGCTTTTAGAGCTTCCATGCAGTAGCCCTGTCTCTGGAACTCTTTTCCTACGAGGAACCCAAGCTCCGGCTCATCAAAGCCGTTTCTTACGGAATACCCTGCCCTGCCTATAACGCGGCCATCTTCCTTCCTGACAAGAGTCCACACGCCAAAGCCCAAGAGGCCATAGACCTTCTCAATGTAATCCTTCTGATATCTTTTTTCATCTTCAGGGTCATCGAAGAGCCCCTCCATGTACCGCGTCATCTCAGGGTCGCTGTAGATCTTATAAAACTCATCTACGTCTCCAACCGTTGTCTCACGGATAATCAACCTGTCAGTCTCAAGCACTGTCCAGGGCTCGCCTGCGTACCTCTGATAGACCTTTACGAATGAGTCGATATCAACTTCCTGTATATCGGAAAAGACATATCTAAGTCCCGGAAAAGACTTCCCGGCTTCACTCTCATGTAAAAGCCCAACGCAAAAGTACCCATCCTCCGACAGCTCTTTTGCCAAAAGAGGGGCATCTGTCAAAAGCAGCATCTCCTGCCGATTTTCGGACATGGAAAGTGGCAGCGGATCCTTTCCATCTGCCACGTAAACGCTGTATCCATTATCTTGTATGTAGGCCGAAGTCTCTTTTACAGCCTCCTTAAAACTCTCATCCTCAGGGCAATCTCCCCCAAGGACAAATGCTATGGTCTTAAGCAATCTTAAAGCATCTCCTTCTCGTAAGTTA
This sequence comes from Butyrivibrio sp., assembly GCA_017634825.1. Classification (GTDB taxonomy): domain Bacteria; phylum Bacillota; class Clostridia; order Lachnospirales; family Lachnospiraceae; genus Butyrivibrio. The sequence goes on along the minus strand of JAGBMP010000143.1, from coordinate 16,687 downwards.
CTTTAAATCCTTCGTTCTTCGGATTCTCGTTCCATTTATTTATCATTCTGTCGGCGATCTTTCCGGCTATCTCCTGGCTTACATCAGAGAGAAGCACAATGACTCTGTTGCCGCTGTCGTCGCCGTAAACATCAACGTTTCGCAGGTTTTCCTTGAGAGTATCAAGGAACAGTTCCATGATCTCCGGTGTTACCTGAGCCCCTTCAGGACCAAGGATGGTAAAGTGCACCAGCGCGGAATTGAGGATTTCATTGTCGCCGTATCTGACAAGAAGCCTGTAAATATCCTGCATACGCTCGCGCTCGACGCGATATGGCTTATCGGACTTGCCTCTCTCTCCAAGGATTGCCTTAAGCTCCGAGATGCCACTTATGTTCGATTCATCCCCAACTATTGCCACGATCTCTTCGTAGAGCTTGAAGCCGTGCTTGCCTGCGTTCTTGACGGAATAAAGCGCTCTGTCCGCTCTTCTGAAGAGCTCATCATACTCAGTCTGACTTCCGACAGGAACAGATACACCACCGACAGAAACGCCCAAAGGAATGCTCATGTCATCGCCCATGTGCTTCTTAGCTGCTTCCATAATGGCTTCATTGAGGAACTCTGTCTTTATCTCCATCTGCTCCGGAGTTGTATCCGCATAGAAAGCCAGGAATTCGTCTCCACCGATTCTGCAGAGCACATCTTTGGAATCGGCGCTGCGCCTTAGGATCTCGGCAAGGTCAATCAGCATACGGTCACCCATATCGTGTCCGTAGATATCATTTACCGGCTTGAAGCTGTCAAGGTCGAGAATAGCCAGAATACCATTGCGCTTACCCAGTATGTCCCTCAGAGCCTCAGTCGATCCCCTCTTATTCAAAAGACCTGTCAGAGGATCCTTGGATGCTTCCTGCTCGAGGCGCTGGATACTGTTCATTTCCTGAACCAGTGATGCAATGGCCCAGCCGATATAAGCAACCAGTAAAAAGCTTACCACAAACAGATAAATCCTGAAATATCTGCGCTCATAGAGCTGGGATTCCTTAAGTACAGGAAATATCTCTTCCCTGATAACATGCTTGCCGGCCGTATCAAGAACCTGTACATGAAGCCTGTAGTTGCCGTAGGGAAGGTTCGTGTAGGTCAAGGACTGCATGTCTTTCTGATAGCAGGTGACACCTTCGTCCTCAGTGCCCTCTAAGAATATATGCAGAAGCGGGTTCGAAAGAGCATAGTTCATCACCGCAACGTCAAAGACGATACGTCCTGATATAGCAGGTATTCTGTATACGCCGTTTTCAGGCTCTATCACATCGTCACCGGCTAAGATTTCCGAAACCCTGATCTCGTATTTATTGTTAAAAGAGTCATAGTCCGTTGTTGAGACTTTTCTTACACCGTCGGTACATGGCAGGTAGAGGTTATCTCCGTTCAGCGAATAGAAGCCGTTTGCAGTAACAGAAGTACTAAGCCCCCTTGTTCTGTTAAGGAGCATGTATTTGCTTGCCTTATCGGACAGAAGGTCTCTTTCGTCCAGCACAAATATACCGGCACTGGAGAGTACCCATGCCTTCTTGTTTTCATCTATAAATACGTCATAGTTATTGCTGTAAGGGAAGGAATTCAGCGGCTTTATCTCAGCGCCGTTGTTGTAGTAAATGGCGTTACTGGTCACATAGAGATATCCGCCTCTGCATGGCGTGATCTTCATGACAACCTGTGACTTAAGGCCGTCCTCAGCACCAATGGTATCCACCACTTTGAAGTTTTTTATGACAAATATTCCTCCGCCGTCGGAGCCTGCGTATATGGTTCCGTCAGCGTCCTCAACCATGCACAGCACCTGAGTTGTTATGCCGTCATCTTCACCGAGTTTTTTGAAGATCCTCTCGTTTTTGATGAAGTTAAGGCAGGTTGATGAGACTGCCACAATTGTTCCGTCCGAGAGTTCAAAGGTACTCCTGAACTTTTCGCCTTCAGTTCCGTCATACTTACGGGTATAGGTATTTATGGTATTGTCAGGATGCATCACCACAAGTCCGCCCGGTCCATAGGTACTGAACCATATGTTGTCATCGCTATCGCTCATGACACACCTTATGCGGACATCTCTTAAAACCTCAGGATGAGGAATGGGCACGGAATAGAAGGTCTTAAGATCTATGGTCTTAAGGCCTGTGCCGGTTCCGGCATAGAGAACTCCGTCTTTTACAAGAACGCTGTTTACAACCTCGTTCTCAAGATGTGCTTTGGCATAGATATCCTCAAAAGGATTCCAGGAGAACTTCTTTATGCCCTGCTTACTTGAAGCAAACCATACGTTGTCCTGATAATCAACGTAGATATCAACAATGGATGTGTTGAAGTCGGAGGTGGAAAGATCCGTCACAACACCTGTATCCGATATAAATCCCAGACCGTTCTCGCAGGCTATGAAATACCCTTTAAAGGTCTTGGAATAAAGAATGTCATTGAAGTAGGTCAGCTTTCCGGCAAGGTGCTTGGACATGATGTCCGTCATACCATCCTTGATAAAAAGCCTTCCTGTCATGTTGCTGCTGTTTCCTATTATATAATTGCCTTCATCTTCTTTTGTTATATCCGTGTAATTTCCCGCAAGGACATAGATTATCTTCTTATCCCTGAAGATCATAAGGCTTCCGTCACTTCTAACGCCGGCCACGGTATCTCCGCTGGAGCTCAGCTTGCTGACACCGTAAAAGCTCTTTGCCATAAAGACTTCTATCTTGCCTTTTTGGTCTATCTTGCAGAGCTGCTTGATGGTTGCCACATAGATATTTCCTTCAGAATCCTCGCAGATCGCTCTTATAGCATCGGAAGCAAGACCTCTTCCCGTATCGAAGAATTCAATTTCTCCCGTGTCAACATCGTAGCATCCGACACCACTGTCGTTGGTTCCTATCCAGAGTCTTCCCTTGGAATCCACAAACAGTACCATAACGTTCTTGATTCTCTCGTCTATGGCAAAAGACCTGAACCTGTAGCCGTCGTATCTGTACAAGCCGGAGTAGGATCCTACCCACATGTAGCCGTCCTTGGTCTGGGCAATGGCATTTATCTCAACCGACTCAAGTCCACTCTCAGTGTCATAGAGAGTTCCGGCGTATTCAGAGCCAAAGTCTGCAGCGCATGACTTAACAGGATAGAACATAACAGGGATTATGATCGATAGTGCAAGCAAAAGGCCAACAGCCCTGGCTGCGCTCCTGTGCCCCTTACTTACAAGTCCCATCAGTTTCATAAGTACAAATGCAATGATAAAACTCAGCACCTTGTCGGGAATATCAACAAAGGCTTCTCCCAAAAATGAGTTGATAGCCTTGACCTGAATATCTCTGGCGAGCATGTCCATAAAGCTGTCTCCCCAGGCATTTCCGGTCTTTCCGTCATAAATGATGATGTTAAGAGGAGTTGATATGACTGCAGAGAGAATTCCGGTCATAACCATGGTGGATATGGCCTTGAAGACATTTCTTTTTCTTCTTGGGTAAAAGACTCCTACGCTGACACCGATAGCTACAGACACAGCCATGTACGGCAAAGATACCGGATCCGCAAAGGATATGATGGCATTAAGAAGCAAACCACAGACTGCACCGGCAATAGGTCCCAGTACAACTGCAGCAAGGATTGTTCCAATCGAATCAAACCAGAAAGGAATTTCATAGCCCGAGGCTATAGCCCTTCCCAGCAGGTTTAAACCGACGCATATGACGATAACAAACCAACCTACCCATGATTTAAGTTTATTATTCATGCTATCCTCAAAATTGATGGCACAATCAAACAAAATGCAGCTAAATACAGATATGCGTACTCACAATAATTTTATCACTATTTCGAATGTTTTCCCAACGGTTAATTGTGAAATATCTATTAAAAAAACGTCAAACAATCGGCATACATGCGCGATCTTTGACGTTTACAATTTGTTAACAATTAATTAAAAGAATAGTTACTTCAAATCATCTTTTAGACACATTAGCTTGTTAATATAATATTGTCAGATGAGTTAAGACAATACCAAACAAAAACTTTTTCATAATATGCCAGGTAAGGAAGCTTACCTGGCATCCTCCCTTTTATAGGGCTTTTTTTATTTATAGGATTATTTCTGTGATCCCTGAAGGAACTTCTCAAGATCTGCAACTGCAGACTCCTCATCACTTCCCTCTGCAATAACCGTAACCTCCTCACCGGAAGACAGACTTAGTGTCATCATTCCCATGATGCTCTTTGCGTTCACCTTCTTGGACTGAGCCTCGATGTGAACAGTGCTGTCATACTTACTTGCAAGCTGTACAAGTTCCGCAACAGGTCTTGCCTCAAGTCCTCTTGGGAGCTTAATTTCGATAGATTTTGTGATCATAATATCCTCCTTAAGATCTCAACTTGTCCGCCAGCTCTGAGAGCTTGCGAAGCCTGTGGTTAACTCCTGACTTACCCACGGGCGGGTCGAGAAATTTACCAAGTTCCAACAACGTTGCATCAGGATGCTCAAGTCTGACCTCAGCCATTTCCTTAAGTCCTTCCTGAAGTTTACCAAAACCATAGTGGTCTCTGATATAGGTTATATCTTCTACCTGCTTGGTAGCAGCATTAACTGTCTTGGTGATATTGGCCACCTCACAGTTTACCTTCCTGTTGATGGAGTTCCTCATCTCCTTGAGAATCCTTAGATTCTCAAGATTCATCAGACTGACCGGCGCCTCCATTATATTCAGAAGGTCCACGATTCCGGATCCCTCTTTTATATAGAGAACGTAGTACTTCTTGCGCTGTACTATCCTGGCCTCAATGTCAAAGCTCAGGGTCATGTCAGCCAGTTGCTGCGCCAATTCCGGAGTGCTGCATACATACTCCAGATGATACCCTTTATTGGGGTCGCTGATAGAGCCGATGCACAAGAATGCGTCCCTCAGAAATGCCCTCTTGCAGCAGGAATTTCTGGTGACCATCTCGCTCACTTTAGCACCTGTTTCTTTCAGGTTTCCATTCTGATCCATCAGCCTGATTGCCATTAAAACGGATTCCACATCGTGCTCTGAGTCAAGGACAGGGCGGTAGATTCGGCCTCCTGCCTTAACATCGGGAATCCCCTCTAAAATGCTAGTAACTATATTAAATGCTTTTCTTAATAATGTAAAGAACTTTCTAAGCACCTGCGCGTTATCCGCCTGCAGGTAAAGCACCGTATTTCCTGCCTTATCAGCTTCCACATGGCCTATGCAGGTAACGATGGCTGAGATCTCAGCCAGCTGACAATGACGTGATGATGCGATGCGCTTTGAGAGTTCCTCTTTTACCTCCGAGGAAAAAGACATATCTCACCTTGCCTGTTTAACGTCCCTATGAGACAGATTAAGTCCGTAGTTACCGCCGGATGCCTTTAGTCTCTCGTAAACCTCATTGGCGATGGTAACACTTCTGTGCTGACCGCCGGTGCAGCCAATAGCTACAACCAGCTGATACTTGCCCTCCTGAACATATCCCGGGATAAGGAAGTTTAGCATATCTACAAGCTTGTCAACAAATTCGCCGCAGGCAGGAAAGCTCTTAACATAGTCCTGAACAGGCTTGTCGTTACCTGTCAGATGCTTGAGTTCATCGATGTAATAAGGATTTGGCAGGAACCTTACGTCAAAAACAAGGTCTGCATCAGTAGGGATTCCATGCTTAAATCCAAAGCTCATAACGTTGACCATCAGGGAGTTGTACTCCTTGTTCTCAACAAAGATCCTATCCAGCTCCTTCTTGAGCTCTCTGGTAAGAAGGTTTGAAGAGTCGATGACATAATCAGCCTTCTTCTTGATCTCCGCAAGGACTTCTCTCTCCTTGGCAATTCCGTCCTCGAGCCTGTCTCCGGCTGCGTTCATGGGATGGATCCTTCTGGTCTCTTTGTACCTTTTTATGAGCACCTGGTCTGAAGCATCCATGAAAAGAATCTCAACAGGAATTCCTCTTTCCCTCATGGAATCAATGATTCCGGTCACGCCCTCAAAGCTCTGACCGGCTCTTGCATCAACGCCGAGGACAACTTTTGTTATCTCGCTGTTGGGAGCAGAAATAAGCTCCGTAAACTTTCCAATAAGAGATACCGGAAGGTTGTCAACACAGTAGAATCCTGCGTCTTCAAGCATATTTATAGCAGTGGCTTTTCCTCCGCCACTCATTCCTGTTACAATTACAAATCTCATTTTTCCGGTCCTTTCAATACCTCTTTATTCAAAGTCTCCAACCAGGATAACTTCCGGCTCAAGGATGGCGCCCGAGTCCTCAAGTACTCTCTTTTGTACTTCTTTTATAAGTGCGTATATATCTGAAGCCGTGGCCTGTCCCTTGTTGATGACAAAGCCGCAGTGCTTCTCGGAGACTGCTGCATCTCCAACGCTAAATCCCCTAAGGCCCGCATCCTCTATGAGTTTGCCGGCAAAGTAGCCTTCAGGTCTCTTGAATGTTGAGCCTGCGCTTGGGTACTCCAGGGGCTGCTTTTCTTTTCTCTTAAGTGCCAGCTCCGTCATAAGGTCTGTTATCTCTTTTTCATCACCCTTTTTCAGCTGCAAAAGAGCTGACAGAACAACGTATCCTTCTCTCTTCAATGCACTGGTCCTGTAGCCAAAATCGCAGGTTTCTGCCGGAAGCTCTTTTACCTCTCCGGCAGGAGTAATGGCTCTTACGGACACTGTGATCTGCTTCATCTCTCCGCCGTAAGCCCCGGCGTTCATGATCATGGCTCCGCCTATGGTTCCGGGAATTCCGGCAGCAAACTCAAAGCCTGCAAGCGCGTTTTCTTTGGCAAAAGAGGCTATCCTGGAGTTTAGTGCACCGGACTGTGCGCGGATGGCTGTATCGCCCTCAAGGCTTATCTCTGAGAGGTTTTCAAGACTTATGACAACGCCGTCATAGCCCTTGTCGGAAACCAGGAGATTGCTGCCGTTGCCAAGGAGCATAAAGGGTGCCGATTTGTCTTTTAACAGGGCGATAGCCTTTACGAGCTCTTCCTCGGACTGTGGGCGCAAAAATAAGGTGGCAGGCCCACCACATCGAAATGTAGTGTGCCTGCTCATGGGTTCGTTTAATAATGTATTTTCTTTTGAAACAATCTGGCTTAAAGCTTCTATTACTTCTGTGTTCACTGTATGTCCTCAACAAGATCAGCCTGAAACGAGCTTGGCTGCTCCAAATACGCCTGCGTCATTTCCAAGCTTGGCAAGTGCGAACTTGGCATCTGCACAGCCCGGGAATACGTACTTCTTGAAGCTTGGCATAAGGAGGTCAAAGAGCATGTCGCCGGCCTTTGAAACGCCGCCGCCGAGAACGATGATCTCAGGGTTTGTAACTGAAGCAACTGCTGCGATACCCTTTCCGAGGTAATAGCCGTACTGCTCAGCAGCTTTCTTGGCAAGAGCGTCGCCTGACTTGGCTGCATCGAAGATGTCTCTGCACTCGAAGTCTTTGCCGCGAAGAACGCTGTCCTCTGTAGTGGAAGCAAGGAGTCTCTTGGCAAGTCTTACTGCACCTGTTGCGCTGGCATACATCTCAAAGCATCCGTGGTTTCCGCATCCGCAGGTCTCGGGCTCGTCATCAACAAGATGAAGATGTCCGATCTCTCCGCCTGATCCCTTGGCACCGTTTAAGATCTTGCCGTCAACGATGATTCCGCCGCCGACACCGGTTCCGAGAGTAACAAGGAGCATGTTGGGATAGCCCTGTCCACCGCCCTTCCAGGCTTCGCCGAGAGCTGCAACGTTAGCGTCGTTACCTGCCTTAACAGGGAGTTTGACCTCAGAGTGGAGCTCGTTTACAACACTCACATTCTCCCATCCGAGATTAACGGCCTGATGGCACACGCCGTCTGAATTAACCGCACCGGGAACACCGACACCGACACCTACAACCTCTGTGTCCTCAATGTTTCTTTCCTTCATCTTGGCCCTGATGGACTCAGCAATATCGGGAATGATATTCTTGCCGTGGTCCTCTGTTCTTGTGGGAATCTCCCAGAAATCCACCTTCTCACCGGTCTCTGTGAGGAGTCCGATCTTAACTGTTGTTCCTCCAACGTCTGCGCCAAATACGTATCTTGCCATTTTTATTCCTCCGATTTTTTATAGGGTTTATCATTCGTCGTCGTCGTCATCCTCTGACCTTCTTCTGGCCAGGGAGTTCTGTACTCTGTTGTAAAGCTCCTGAGCTGCGTTGTAGCCCATTGCCTTCTGTCTGTGGTTAACCGCTGCCGACTCACAGATGACAGCCAGGTTTCTGCCGGGACGGATAGGGATCCTGTGGCAGACAACCTTGTTTCCGAGGTACTCTGTGTACTCCTCTTCAAGTCCGAGTCTGTCGTACTCTTTGTCTTTATCCCAGTCCTCAAGCTTGATCACAAGATCGATGTTCTGGGTCTCCTTTACACTTGATACACCGTAAAGGGTCTTTACATCAATGATTCCGACACCGCGCATCTCGATAAAGTGCTTGGTGATGTCGGGTGCTGAACCTATCAGAGTCTCTTCACTTACTCTTCTGATCTCGACAACGTCATCGGATACAAGACGATGTCCTCTCTTTATCAGCTCGATGGCTGTCTCGGATTTACCGATTCCGCTCTCACCTGTGATAAGAACGCCGACACCAAAGACATCCACCAGTACGCCATGGATTGAAATGCATGGAGCAAGCTTAACATTGAGCCATCTGATGATCTCTGCCATGAATGCAGATGTTGATTTCTTGGTAATAAGTACCGGTACTCTCTCTTCAAGAGCTATCTTAACAAAAAGAGGATCCGGAGCAAGCTCTCTACAGAAAACTACTGCCGGGATGTCAAAGGATAAGAACTCCCTGTACATCTTCTCCTTGTCTTTCTCAGGAAAATTCTCCATATAGGTGTACTCAACGAAACCAATTACCTGAAGTCTTGTGGCTTCGAAGTGCTCGAAATATCCTGCCAGCTGCAGCGCCGGTCTGTTGATATCCGGCTGAGTGATCCTGATCTTCTTGGCATCGATCTCAGGTGTCAGGTTCTCAAGCTTCATTTTTTCAATGATGGTTTTAAGACTTACACTCGCCATGCTATCCTCCTAGCAATATTATTGATAATCTGTGAGTTATTATATATTAATCACACGGAATTTGCACCCTTTTGTAATGAGTCAAAGAGAACCGTCCCCGGTGACTCCTTCGGTGTGGAAGAAGTCATAGATCTGCTGAGCAGTACTGAGAGGGATCTCGGGTACGGCGCAGAGGTCTTCAACCGAAGCCTGCCTGATGTCGTCTATTGATTTGAAGGCCTTCATGAGGGCCTTGCGCCTTGCAGGGCCGATGCCCGGGATGTCGTCTAAAGAGCTCTTGACCTGGGCCTTGCTGCGAAGGGATCTGTGGTACTCGATGGCGAAACGGTGAGCTTCGTCCTGGATCCTGGTGATGAGCTTAAAGCCCTCGGATCTGGTGTCGATGGGAAGCTCTACATTATTATAGTAGAGCCCCCTTGTCCTGTGGTTGTCATCCTTGACCATTCCGCAGACGGGAATGGTGATGCCAAGCTCCTCAAGGACCTGAAGACAGATGTTGACCTGTCCGCGTCCGCCGTCCATGAGGATAAGGTCCGGGAACTTGGTAAAGCTTCCGTACTGAGCGTCAATGTCCCTGACCTCAAGGTCGTGGCGCTCCTCTATTCCGTGAAGGAGTCTTCTGGTGAGAACCTCCTTCATGCACGCATAATCATCAGGACCTGCAACGGTCTTGATCCTGAACTTACGATAATCACTCTTCTTGGGCTTGCCCTTTTCATAGACAACCATGGAACCTACATTGGCAAAACCACTGATATTGGAAATATCGTAGGCCTCCATCCTGGTCAGCCCCTTGATGCCGAGCAGACTCTCAATCTCCTTGACCGCGCCGATGGTCCTGCCCTCCTCGCGCTTGATCCTCTCCTTGTCCTTGGAGAGAACCAGCTCTGCGTTCTGGGCCGCGAGCTCCATGAGCTTCTCCTTCTGGCCACGCTCGGGCACGGTGATATACACACGGCTTCCCTTTCTCTGGGTCAGCCACTTCTCGATGATGTCCATGTCCTCAATCTCATCGGGAAGCAAAAGCTGCCTCGGGATAAACGGCGTTCCGGCGTAGAACTGCTTGACGAAATTCCCAAGAATCTCCTCCTTGGGCGTATCCGAAACATGCGTCATGTAGAAGTGCTCGCGCCCTATAAGCCTTCCATCCCTGACAAAGAACACCTGAACAACGGCGTCTTTATCATCCGCCGCAATCGCTACTATGTCTTTATCCTCCATGGAGGAATCAGTCATCTTCTGTTTCTGGGCCACCACCTTGACCGAGGCGATAAGGTCCCTGTATCTTGCTGCATTCTCGAAATCAAGCTCCTCGGAAGCAGCCTCCATCTTCTCCTGAAGATCCTTCAGGATCGCGGAATAATTCCCGTTCAAAAAGTCCAGCGCCTTGTCGATCCTCTCGCGATACTCTTCCTTGGTCACATGGCCGTTGCAAGGTCCGCAGCACTGCTTCATATGATAATTAAGGCAAGGTCTCTCAAGCCCTATGTCCCTCGGCAATACGCGATTACAGGTCCTTAGCCCATACAGCTTATTTATCAGTTCAATCGTATCCTTGACCGCCGCTGCGCTTGTAAATGGCCCGAAGTACCTTGACTTGTCCTTCTTCATGAGGCGGGAAAAGAGAATTCGCGGATAATCTTCTGCAACGGTAACCTTTATATAAGGATAAGTCTTGTCATCCTTAAGAAGCGTATTGTACCTCGGACAATGCTCCTTAATAAGGTTGTTCTCCAGAACCAGAGCCTCGAGCTCCGAGTCCGTAACAATATATTCAAACCTCGCGATCTGCTTAACCATGCGGTCAATCTGAGGTCCGCGGCCAATATTTGCACGAAAATAAGACCTGACACGGTTGTGCAGGTTTATGGCTTTTCCGACATACATGATGGTATCGTTCTCATCACGCATGATATAAACTCCCGGGTTTTTTGGGAGCTTTTTTAACTCTTCCTGAATATCAAAGTTTCCCATATCCTATAAATAATACCACAAACACGGCATTAAGGCACCGACGAAGTGTGAGGAAGTCGGTGCCTTAATGATTTGTTAAAGAGGAAAAAAAGGATACTATTAGAGGGTGAGGCCTGTTGGCATCAAAGATTATCCTGCAGGTATCTCAAAAGAGCTGCTTCAGCCCTTTCTTCGTCCTCGCCGTCGCAGGTGATGGTGATAGTCTCTCCGCATTTAATGCCAAGAGATATAACACCAAACAGATGCTTAAGGTCAACGCTGCTGCCGTTCCCCTGCGCTGTAATGCTGCAGTTAAACGTGCCGGCGAGTTTTATGAGACCTCCTGCCGGAAGTGCATGGATCCCCTCGGGGTCTTTTACAGTATAATCAAATACCTTCATATAAAGCCTCCTGCATGCACATCCGATCCGGGATGCCATAAATCACGTTACTAAAAATTAAATCTCTACTCCAAAGTGCTCGAAAAGAATCTTTTCAGCTTCAGGGTTCCAAAGTCCCTGATGAGCCTTGCAGCTCTCGTTAAGCTTTGCAAAGAGAGGATCACTCTCCCCAAGCTTTTCGAAATCATCTATTGCTGTAAGAGGCATATCGATCTGTGTATAGATCAGCTTCTTACCTCCGGGAATTCCGGGCAGATTGCAGGTAGTCTCTGCTGCTGCATCAAGTCCTCCGATGTGAGTAACCATAACTGAAGGATTGATCTCGCCCTTGGCAGCAAGTTGAAGAGCCTCTAAGAGGTCATCATTGTTTCCGCCTGTTGTACCCAGAATATGAGTGCTTGTATAGTGAGCATTGTAGAGGTTGATGTCAGCCTTGAACTGGTTGTCTGTAGGACCTGCAAAGAAGTTCATACAGCCGTCAAACGCCATAAGTCTGTCGCCCATCTCGGCAACGCTTCTTACAGGAACATAAACGAATACGTCGTCATATCCGTGTCCCTCAGTGATGTCCATGAGTTTCTGCTCAGCATCATCACATGACGCATTGAAGTATATAAGCTCGATGCCTTTCTCTTTTGCAAACTCAGGGCTGATAACGTGTGCTGCCCTTGCAAGCTTGGCATCATCAAGATCTGTTACTACGATTCTCTTAGGCTTGTTCTCGAAACGAAGGCCATAGCTTACAGCGCCCAGACCCATAGGTCCGCAGCCACCCATGATAAGGATGTTTCCGCCCTCTTTGGTTCCCATAGCGTGATCATAATTCTGCTTGTTGGTGTGGTAGTTTGCATGATATCCACCGATAATGCAGCTCATAGGCTCTCCGAGAGATGCCTGGTAGAAGCTATCGCCGTTGTATGGAAGAAGCGCATCCAGCTCCATTACTTCGTGAGGCATGATGCAGTAAGTAGCATCTCCGCCGCAGAAACGGTATGAATATCCGGGAGAATCAAGCTTGCCCTGGTAGTTAAGTGCAGGCTGAAGTGCCCACTTATCGCCTACCTTGTACTTGTCCTTCCACTTATCGCCAACTTCAACGATAACACCTGAGCACTCATGTCCTGTAATGATAGGACTTACATCGATATCCTGAGGTGCTCTCTTATGCTTCTTGCCCTGCTTGGCAAGCTTATATGTTGACATGCAGATGCTGTCACTGATTACCTTAACAAGTATCTCATCGTCCTTGATCTCGGGGAGTTCGAACTCCTCAAGTCTAAGATCCATTTCTCCGTACATTCTAACTGCTCTGGTTTTCATTATTCCTCTCCTTCAAAAAACTCACTGATTTCCTGTTCACTCATGGTCAAAACCTTCTCAACACCTGCCTTGTCGCAGAATGTCATTGCGATCTTCTGAAGCACATCAAGGTGCTCATCTCCAACCGCCGCGATCCCGATAACAACCTTAACCTTCTCGGGAGCGCCCCAGTCCTGGCCCTCAGGAAATGTCATAAGTACAAGTCCTGTCTTTAAAATATGTTTCTTAGCTTCCTCAATACCATGAGGTATTGCTACCTCATTCCCAATATATGTATTAAACACCTTCTCTTTATCCAGCATTGCCTGAGTGTAATACTCATTTGTATACCCCTGTGATGCAAAGATATCTCCGATTCTTCTTATGATATCTTCCTTTTCACCGCTTGCCTGATTTATAAAGATATTCTTGGTTTCCAGTATCATGTGTACCTCCGGTTTAAAACGCGCCTAACTGTTCACTAAAATAGGCCCTTAGTATCTCCTGTAGCTTGTCCTGAATGCCTTCTTCATCTCCCCCTTTGAGAACCGCAAGAAACTTCTCGTCCTCAATGATGGCTCCGGACACCCGTCCAAGCATCTCAGCATTCTGCTGCCTGTGCTCATCTATCGGCATTGTCATGCAGAGCACTGCCTTAATGCCATTTAGCTTTGGATCTGTAAAAGAGCTTTCTCCTCCCAGTCCCGCTGTTATTATCTGACACTCTTTTACCGCCTTTGACCTGCAGTGGAAAAGAGCTATCCCAATCTCCGGAAAGAGCTGGCTCATAACCTGTTCTCTTGCTGAGATGTCAGCCGCAAGTACCGCTGCTGCCCTTGGCGTGTCAGTAATATCTGTAGCCAAAAGTTTGATCAGTGATTCAAGGGTCGTATCTTTTGAAACTATCAGGTGATGATACCTTCTGATAACACCTTTCACCCTTGTAATAATGTTGTTGATCTCATCAAGCTGCCTTGTGAAGTCATTGTTTTCCTGCCTTGCCGGCATTGATGCATATTCGTCTATCTTAACGCTGATCTGCAAAACATCTCTGTTTATGATCAGGGGACTAACCTGGCAATAGTCAACGCCCAGGTCATCCACATTTATACTTGATATAAAAAAGTCTGTTCTGGATACGGTATGCTGCGTGATCTCATCCACACCGTATGCCTTTAGCACGATGTCCCAGTCCGAGAAGTGACTCTTTAGCTTGGCCATCATCAGCTGCGCTACCCCAAATCCGCTGGCACAGATGACACCTATTGTTACCGTGCGCTTCTTGCGCTTTCTTGAGTCGATCCTCTCTTTTGCTGCTCCAAAGTGCATTGCGAGGTAGCCGATCTCGGCCTCGTTAGCAACAAGACCTGTCTTTTCCCCAATTACCTCTGCTGCCTTTTCGCATTTTTCAAACACCTCCGGATACTCCTGCTTTATCTGCAAAAGCAGCGGATTGCTGATGGTCATGTCGTTCTTCATCCTGTAAAGAGCCGGCTCAAGATGTACCATAAGGCCTCTAATGAAGTCATCATCAACCTTAAGTTCCCTTGCCAGTTCCGGATCAAAGACATCTATCATGCCATCGATTATTACCATAAGTTCATCGGTATTAATGCCGCTCTCGCCGATGGTTTCGCTGGTGTAATTAAGTTTTGCTCCGTTTATGTGAAGCAGTATGTTGTTAACTTCCGATTCAGGAATCTCGATGGAGAACTCATTCTCAAGTGCCGTTGCGATATTCTTGGCGATGTCATACCCCTTGTCAAATCTTGCATCGTAGGTCTGCTCATCCACAAGCTCGCCCTGGCTTATTCTCTCAACAGCAACTGCAAGGTGGACCAAAAGCCCCACAAATGCATCGTTGGTCAAAAGATTCAGATACGGCTCTTCAAGTTTTTCCAAAACCGATTCCACTTCAGAGAGTATCTCTTCATTCATAAGAAGATAGATATTATCTCCCTCTGCAGTGACTTTTTTGCTCTTCATGTTCTCAGTGACGTAGCGCTGCATCGCTATTCGATAGCTCTTTTCACTTCCCGAGAGCATGATCCCGTAGCCGGGTTTTCTTATGATATCCAGGTGGCACTCGCTTGCCCATTCACTGATGGCTTCAAGGTCCGTGCTGATAGTAGCTTCGCTCACTCCGAACATATCGCTGTAGTAAAAGAGCTTTTGAGGCTCGCGATTTCTAAGAAGCTCAAGCTTAAGCAGATTCCTTCTCTGGTCCTTGTCGGATATCACCTGTTCTTTGCGTGCTTTTACGATCTTTAAAAGCTCGGCCTTTTTGTTTTCGTCGCCGACTATCAAAGATCCTTCGCCCTTTTTTCTAACGAGAGTAAGATCATAGCTCTTTAAAATACTAGAGATGTAATCCGCTTCCCTTAAAATAGTGCGCTTGCTTACACCCAGAGCATCAGCGACTTCCGAATCTGTCGCCGACTGCTCTGCTTCCAACAAATATATTAAGATTTGTCTAATGCGAGGTGTAAGTTCCATTTAATCTCCGTCTTATGCTCTGAGTTCCTCAGCGAGCTGATCATACTCAGGAGCAGACATGAAGTTGCTGATTGTTATCAGTCTTGCGTTTGGAGCGCTCTTTTTTGCCCTTGCTGCAAGATCCTGATGAGTTACTACTATCTGAGTTCCCTCAGGAATCTCAGAAACTGAAGCATGTGTTACTTCAATATCTCTTCTTCCGACATCAGCGAGTTTCTTTCTGAGTACTGTTGCACCCATTGCTGATGATCCCATTCCTGCATCGCAGGCAAATACGATGTGCTTAACATCTGCTGCTGCAGTGTTTACAAGTGTGTCAGCTACTGTCTTTACTTCGCTTGCTGCAACACCCTTTGACTGAGCCTTCATCTCTTTCATCTGAGAAGTTGAATCCTCAAGGCTCTGCTTTGCGTTAGAAAGCTTGATGATAGGAGCTGCAATTACAAATGAAACAGCTGCTGCAATTACTACTGAGAGAAGAACCATGAAGGTTGATCCCTTAGGTGCCATTCCAAGGTAAGCAATGACTGAACCGGGTGCAGGAGGTCCTGCAAGACCAAGCTTAAATGCTGTGTTGAAGATCATAGCTGCTACTGATCCACCGATTGTTGCAAGGAGAAGAAGTGGATTCATAAGTACATATGGGAAGTAGATCTCGTGGATACCACCAAGGAGATGTACGATAAGTGCTCCGGGAGCTGAATCCTTTGTAACCTTATCCTTAGCAAAGAGCCAGTAAGCAACGAGTACGCCGGTACCTGCTCCGGGGTTAGTCTCGATCATGTAGAAGATTGACTTACCTGCAGATGCAACCTGCTCTGCTCCGAGAGGAGTGAAGATACCGTGGTTAATAGCGTTGTTAAGGAAAAGAACCTTAGCAGGCTCAACAAATACTGAAACAAGAGGCAGAATGTTGTTGTTTACAAGAACTGCAACACCGCCATTAAGCAGTGCAAGAACTCCGCCCATGAAAGGTCCGATTACATAGTAGCCAAGGATTGCAAGTAAAAGACCAAGGATACCTACTGAGAAGTTGTTTACAAGCATTTCGAATCCGGCAGGGATCTTGCCCTCAACTGCCTTGTCGAACTTCTTGATAACCCATCCGGCAAGAGGTCCGGCGATCATTGCGCCCATGAACATAACGTAATCTGTTCCGCAGATAACACCGACTGCCATGATGGCACCCATAACTGCTCCTCTTTGTCCTCCGACCATCTTACCACCCTGATAAGCTATAAGCAGAGGCAGTACATATTTGATCATCGGGTCAACCATTGAACTGAGCTGTTCATTAGGAAGCCAACCGGTTGCTATAAATAATGCGGTCAAAAGACCCCAAGCAATAAATGCGCCGATATTCGGCATGACCATTCCACTCAGGAAACGGCCGAAGCTTTGTATTTTTTCTTTCATTTGGATTTCCCCTTCCAACCTATGCGATAGGTACGTCCCGACACGTCT
>JAGBMP010000142.1 GCA_017634825.1 Butyrivibrio sp. | reverse complement strand
ATTGCGAGTCCTGCTGCGTCGTCTGCAGCGCGATTGATCTTATATCCGGACGACAGCTTCTCTGACGACTTGGCCTGAAGGCCTGTCGTTATACCAAGCTGCCTATTAGAATTCATTGCCGTTAGGTTGTGCTGAATAACCATCCTTAGATCCTTCTATGTCAAACCCTCTGTAAAGAGGTCTCTTCCTGAAATCTAAGCATCCTTGCCGGTAACGCCACTTCCCTGCGGCTACTTTGTATATCGGTCTGTTTTTCAGTCCACCTTAGCTTTATTGAAAATTAATTTCTTTTTTGTATGCAAAAATACCCTGAGAGCATGGTCAAATCCATGTCTCAGGGCATTTTTATGATTTTATTTCGTATCAGACTTTCTCTACGCCGATTGTAACCTTTTCGCCGTTGATATCCCACTCTTTTGCATTTGCAACATCAGAGCCGTATACGATCTCGTTGGCAAGGACCTTGGTAGAGATACTGTTCTCATTGGCCTTAACGATCTCAGCGAGCTTGTCATTGCCGTTAAGAGAAACCTTGATGTGATCCATAACTTCGAATCCGGAATCCTTACGCATGGTCTGAACCTTACTGATAACCTCAAGAACGAATCCTTCGTTGATAAGCTCCTCAGAGAGGTTTGTATCAAGGACAACAGTGATTCCCCAGTTCTCCTGTGAGATGAAGCCCTCTTTCTGAGCCATCTCGATGAGAAGGTCATCCTTAACAAGCTCGACATTCACATCGTTAACTGTAAACTTGATGCTTCCGTTGTTGTTAAGCTCATCCATTGTGGCATTTCCGTCAAGTCCCTCAAGGTATGCCTTGATAGCACCGATGTTCTTGCCGTACTTAGGTCCCAGGGTCTTAAGCTGTGGCTTGAAGCTGTAGCTTGTAAAGTCTCTTACGTCATCTGTGAAGGCTACATTCTTTACATTGAGCTCTTCTCTGATGATATCTGTGTAGAACTCGCCTACAGTCTGCTCAGCCTTTACGTACATCTGGCCGATAGGCTGACGGTTCTTGATGTTTGCTGCATTTCTTGCTGCTCTTCCAAGAACTACGATATCAAGGACTTCTTCCATGTCCTTCTCAAGCTTGGTGTCGATAAGGCTCTCATCTACAGCAGGGAAGTCGCAGAGATGGATACTCTCGGGCGCATCCTTAAAGCTGTTTCTTACAAGGTTCTGGTAGATCTCCTCTGTCATGAAAGGAACCATAGGAGCTGCTGCCTTGGCAACGGTTACGAGAGCTGTGTAAAGAGTCATGTAAGCAGAGATCTTATCCTGCTCCATTCCCTTAGCCCAGAATCTCTCACGGCTGCGGCGAACATACCAGTTACTCATCTCGTCAACGAAGTTATCAAGTGCCTTACCTGCCTCAGGGATCCTGTAATTAGCAAGGTTCTCGTCAACAGCCTTTACGCAGCTGTTAAGCTTGGAAAGAAGCCACTTGTCCATAACTGTGAGCTTATCCAGCTCAAGCTTATAATCAGCAGCATCGAAGCCATCGATATTTGCATAAAGTACAAAGAATGCGTAGGTATTCCAAAGCGTTCCAAGGAACTTGCGCTGTCCCTCCATAACTGCATCGCCTGAGAAGCGTGAAGGAAGCCATGGAGCTGAGTTTGTATAGAAGTACCATCTGATGGCATCTGCACCGTACTTCTCAAGAGCCTCGAAAGGATCTACCGCATTACCCTTACTCTTACTCATCTTCTGTCCGTTCTCATCCTGTACAAGACCAAGAACGATAACGTTCTTAAATGCAGGCTTGTTGAAGAGCAGTGTAGCCTCTGCATGCAGTGAGTAGAACCATCCTCTTGTCTGGTCTACAGCCTCTGAGATGAACTCAGCAGGGAACTGCTTCTCGAAGAGCTCCTTGTTCTCAAATGGGTAGTGGAGCTGTGCAAATGGCATTGCTCCGGAATCAAACCAGCAGTCAATAACCTCTTTTACCCTGTGCATCTTCTTACCGCACTTAGGACATGTGATCTCATATTTATCTATGTATGGTCTGTGAAGCTCACAGGTCTCTGCGCTGGGATCTCCGGAGAGCTCAGCAAGCTCTTTTCTTGAACCTACTGAAAGCTGATGGCCGCAATCCTCGCACTCCCAGATATTAAGAGGTGTTCCCCAGTATCTGTCACGGGAGATACCCCAGTCCTGAATGTTCTCAAGCCAGTCACCGAATCTTCCCTTACCGATTGACTCAGGAACCCAGTTGATCTCTTTATTGTTGCGGATAAGGTCGTCCTTAACCTCTGTAACCTTGATAAACCATGATGAACGAGCGTAGTACAGAAGCGGAGTTGAGCATCTCCAGCAGTGAGGATAATCGTGCTCCATCTTAGGTGCAGAGAACAAAAGTCCTCTTCCGTCCAGGTCCTTAAGAACCTCAGGATCTGCGCTGATGGCACCCTCATCCATCTCCTTCTGGGTAGGCTTACATCTGTATCCGCCAAATGGTGTCTCGGGTTTAAGTCTACCCTCTGAGTCAACCATCTGAACAAGAGGAGCGTCGTACTTACGTCCGACTCTTGCGTCATCTTCACCGAATGCAGGAGCGATATGTACGATACCTGTACCATCTGACATAGTTACGTAGTTGTCACAGTAGATGAAGAATGCCTTCTTGTGCTGCTTGTCAGCCTCGTCCTTAGCACACTGGTAAAGAGGCTCATACTCTTTGTACTCAAGATCTGTTCCTACATATGTCTCAAGTACCTCGTAGGCCTTTTCTCCCTCCTTGGCAAGTGAGCCAAGAACGGTATCTGCAAGGGCCTCAGCCAGGTAATATGTGTAGCCGTCTGCTGCCTTAACCTTGACGTACTTCTCATCAGGGTTTACGCAAAGACCGATGTTTGAAGGAAGTGTCCAGGGTGTTGTTGTCCATGCAAGGAAGTATGCATCCTCGCCTGCAACCTTGAAACGAACAACCGCTGTGCGCTCTTTTAATGTCTTATAGCCCTGTGCAACCTCGTGAGATGAAAGAGGTGTTCCACAGCGAGGGCAGTAAGGAACTACCTTAAATCCCTTGTATAGAAGGCCCTTCTTCCAGATCTCGTTAAGAGCCCACCACTCGGACTCGATGAAATTGTCATCATATGTGATATATGGGTGCTCCATGTCAGCCCAGAATCCAACTGTGCCGGAGAAATCCTCCCACATTCCCTTATATTTCCATACGGATTCCTTGCACTTCTTGATGAAGGGCTCTATTCCGTACTCTTCGATCTGCTCCTTGCCGTCAAGGCCAAGCATCTTCTCAACTTCAAGCTCAACAGGAAGACCATGTGTGTCCCATCCTGCCTTACGAGGAACTGTATATCCCTTCATGGTTCTGTAACGAGGGATCATATCCTTGATTGCACGTGTTAAAACGTGTCCGATATGTGGCTTACCGTTAGCTGTAGGCGGTCCGTCATAGAACATATACATCTCGCCCTGACTGCGGGTGTCAACGCTCTTCTGGAATATGTCTTCTTTTTTCCAGAACTCCTCAACTTTTTTCTCTCTTCCGACAAAGTTCATATCGGTTTCGACTTTGTTATACATCTTGAGCTCCTTTCAATAATGAAAAAGCCCCGTCCTTTGTAAAAAGGACGAGGCCAATAATGTACTCTCGTTATACCACCTGTTTACACATACGCGCCGGAAATCCGGTTGAATACGCTTCTCTCTAACGTGGAGATTCACGTCAGGCTCTACTTACTTACGCTTTCAATCCTGAAGCTCGGAAGTGATCTTCGGTCATCTCTTACTCGCACTGCCTCTCACCATCCGGCAGCTCTCTGGATGCTTTCAGTAGAGCCTACTGTCTTCGTCATAGCTTTTTTATTCGATTTAATGCACACATTCTACTACCTTATCAGAAAATATGCAAATGGTTTTTGTTAAACTTTTACAGATACTCCATCAAAGTATCGATATTTTCTTTGGTTGTAGCCCAGTCTGTGGCGAGTCTTATGACTGTGTGAGTCTCATCATATTTCTCCCAGAAGCTGTAACCTACATTTTTGCCAAGTTCTTCGAGCTTGCCGTTGTCTATAATGATGAACTGCTGGTTTGTCGGAGAATCAAGGAAGAATTCATAGTTCTTTTCCCTAAGCTTTTCACGCAGAAGCTCTGCCATATCAATGGCGTTTCTGCTGATATCAAAGTAGAGGTTATCGGTAAAGAGCTCGTCGAACTGAACTCCAAGAAGCCACCCCTTTGCAAGAAGCGCTCCGTGCTGCTTGATGATCGGAACGTGGTGAGCAGGCTTTCCGCCTTTTGTAAACACGACCGCCTCTCCAAACATCGCTCCAACCTTGGTTCCGCCTATGTAAAAGACATCTGTCAGCTCTGCAATGTCTTTCAAGGTGACGTCAGTTCTTTTGCTCATAAGACCATATCCGAGCCTTGCTCCGTCCAGGAAAAGAGGGATCTCATACTCCTTGCAGACTGCGGATATGTCCTGAAGCTCTTTCTTGGTGTAAAGAGTTCCGTACTCAGTTGGGTGTGAGATGTACACAGCTCCGGGAAATACCATATGCTCATGGTTATCATCGCCAAAGAAAGTGCAAAGGTATGACTTTAGCTCTTTTGCAGAAATCTTACCGATGTTGGAGCCGTATTTATCTGTGTCAGTCTCCTCTCCCTGTGCAGGAAGCGGAAGAACCTTGTGACCGGAAAACTCGATGGCTCCGGCTTCGTGGGCTGCAATGTGCCCTGTCTGTGCCGCCACAACACCCTCGTAGGGCTTAAGAAGCATATCTATAACGGTCTGATTGGTCTGGGTTCCGCCCACCAGGAAAAAGACTTCTGCCTGAGGACACTCACAGGCTTTCTTTATTTTTTCTGCGGCGCTTTTGCAGATATCATCGGTGCCGTAGCCCACATTCTGCTCCAAGCCCATGTCAAGGAGCCTTTTAAGGATATTGGGATGTGCGCTTTTTGTGTAATCACTTGAAAAAGAAATGGTCTGTGCCATGGTAATCTCCTGTTATCTTGATAGTTCTGTAAAATCTACGGTCTCTTCCAGCGCTTTTACAAACTGTTCAAGGCCTTCTTTATCATTCTCATCAAAGCGGCTAAGGCTCGGACTGTCGATATCAAGTACAGCAACAACCTTGCCTTCTGAGTGAATGGGAACGACAATCTCGGAGTTCGATGCGCTGTCGCAGGCAATATGCCCCGGGAACTGATGAACGTCTTTTACCAGCTGTGTCTCATTGCTCTGTGCTGCAGTTCCGCAAACGCCCTTTCCAAGCTCGATTCTGATGCAGGCAACCTTGCCCTGGAAAGGTCCAAGCATAAGGGATCCCTTGTTCATGATATAGAATCCTGCCCAGTTGAGATCTTCCATATTCTCATATAACAGTGCTGATGCGTTGGACATTACCGGGATGTAATTGGGTTCATCCTCAGCCAGTGACCTGATCTGCGCTGCAAGAAGTTTATAGTCAGTCATTTATCTTTTCCTCCAAATAAAAATGGGAGTGATCTCAGTTTCCTGAAATCACACCCATTATCCTAGCACCAATTTATCTTGTGCACAATCATTTTATTCCGCAACGTTTTCTTCTTCCTCTTCTTCATATTGAGAATAGAATTTGCTGACAATCTCTTTTCTCGAAGCGCCATCTTCTATTGCATTGATCCTTGTGAAATATTCGGTCTCGTTTTCGTGATGGATATAGGCTCCGTTCTTGATCTGCACCCGTAGGCTCGCCGGGTTGTCTTTATTCACAGACATGTAAACCTCGTGAATGCATCGCTGCCTTGCCTTATCAAGTGTCAGCGCCAGCCCTTTGGTGGCATATCCTCTGCCACGGTATTCCTTTGATATGCAGTAGCCTATATGTCCCGGACCTTCCCTGAGAAAATCGTTGAGGTAATGCCTTAAGTTAAATACTCCCACGTAGTTGCCTTCGTCTGAAAGTACATATGTTGTATCCGCAACGAAGCCCTCCGGTAGCTCTTTTCCCATTGACCAGTTGCGCTTCATCTCTATCCAATCAAGGAACTTGTCATAATCATAACCATATACATTGTTCATATACCCGTTCTCATTCTCCGGGAATGTCATGTAAAGATCATAGGTCTTTTTGTAGTCTGAATCCTGCACTCTGATTAGTTCCATAATTTCTCCTCCTGTTTTCTGAATATAAAAAGCCTCATCAAACTTTACTGTCTGATGAGGCTTAATAACAACTATAATGCATTTATGATTGATCTTTATGCACCTGTCTTCATCCTCATCACCGTAACACCAACAGGCCCCTGATTATTATCATTCACGGGCTTAGTAGATGCTGTATTGGGGTTGATGAGGAATAATTTGATCATATGCATTTCCTTTTTCTGAAAAATATTAGTTGTTAGTATAATTGACTGACAACTGCATGTCAAGAGTGAGACACCGGGGACGTTTCAGTTTGACTCATTTTTAGGCAACGAAAAAGGACATCCGATTGGATGTCCTTAATTTCAGAGCGATAGACGGGGCTCGAACCCGCGGTCTCGACCTTGGCAAGGTCGCGCGTTACCAACTACGCCACTATCGCATATATGTAAAGTCGCTTTCGCGACAGCAAAATAAATAATAAAGTATTTGTGGCGTGTTGTCAACATGTTTTTTAAATTTTTTTACATTTCATCAACAACCTCAAAGATCACGAACTTCAAGTAGTATGAAGCTGCTCCTCCCCAAAGGATCGGGTGGTCAGCCGCCTGCTGTCTGAATTCCACCTGGCGAAGGCGCTTGTGAGCATCTCTTGCTGCATCTGCGATGGTCTTAAGGAACAACTCCTCATCCATAAAGTGTGAACAGGAGCAGGTTGCAAGATATCCACCGTTCTTAACCAGACGCATTCCGCGAAGGTTAATCTCCTTATAACCGGTAACCGCCTTCTTGATCGAAGCTCTGGACTTGGTAAAGGCCGGAGGGTCAAGGATGACCACATCAAATTTCTCGCCCTTTTTCTCAAGATCGGGAAGAAGCTCAAATACATCTGCGCACTGGAAGCTTGCAACATTCTCAAGTCCGTTGAGTGCTGCATTTTCTCTTGCCTGCTCACAGCCAAGTTCTGATGCATCTACGCCCAGAACTGATGCTGCGCCACCGGCTGCTGCATTGAGTGCAAAAGAGCCGGTATGTGTAAAGCAGTCTAAGACTCTTTTACCCTTGCAAAGCCCTCTGATTGACTGTCTGTTAAATTTCTGGTCGAGGAAAAAGCCTGTCTTCTGGCCGTTCTCAACATCGACATAGTATTTTACGCCGTTCTCTTCGATAAGTACTTTTGTGTCAAAAGACTCTCCGATAAAGCCCTTGGTCCTTTCAAGGCCTTCAAGCTCACGAACCTTGGCATCGCTTCTTTCGTAAATTCCGCGAACCTTAACTCCATCTTCTGCGAGAACTCTTTTGCAGGCATCAAGGATCTTGTCCTTCATTCTGTCTGTTCCGAGGGCAAGAGACTCAATAACAAGCACATCCGAGAACTTATCAATTGTAATTCCCGGCAGGAAATCCGCCTCTCCGAAGATTAGTCTGCAGGAGAGCCTTGTAAGAGCGTCATCACCCTTAAGGTACTCATTGCAGTAATCCGCCATAACAGCCTTCCTGTACTCCCAAGCATTGCGGACTCTAGTCTCTATAAGCTCATCTGTGACAGGATTCTCTTTCTTCCTGGACATCATTCGAACCCTGATCTTGGAATTCTCATTTATAAATCCATATCCCAAAAAGAAATCGTCGAAGTCATGAAGCTCAACGATATCTCCGTTTTCGAAATTCCCCTCAACTCTGTCGATCTCGTTATCATATATCCAAAGGCCGCCTGACTTAAACTCTCTTCCCTGTCCTTTTCTAAGAATTACTTTTGCGCTCATTATTGCTCCTAATCTGACTTGTTGCTGATTTGTTTTGAAATATATGTTGACAATACAACAATATTATTCTAAAATCAATTCGTTGTCACCTTTATAATCATGACAGCGAAATGCGATAGTGGCGTAGTTGGTAACGCGCGACCTTGCCAAGGTCGAGACCGCGGGTTCGAGCCCCGTCTATCGCTCTAAAATTAAGGACATCCAATCGGATGTCCTTTTTCGTTGCCTTGAATAATGAGTCAAGTTGAAACGTCCCCGGTGACTCAAAATGAGTCAAAGTGAAACGTCCCCGGTGACTCACTCGCAGATTACCCGGTTTCTGCCGGATTCCTTGGCTTCGTAGAGTCTTTCATCTGCTTTCTGTACGAACTTATCCATGTTCAGGCCCTCTTCGTAGGCTGCAGCACCTATGGATACGCTGGACTTGATAGTCTCTCCTCCGGATGTAAGCTGCAGGGCTTCAACGGTCATCCTCAGATCCTCCAGCATCTCTCCGAACTCTTCATAGGAAATTGTTTCGGGAGATATCAAAAGAAATTCTTCCCCACCCCATCTTCCGTAGATAAGGCCTTTGTCACGATACTTTTTGAAGCATTCGGTTATGCTCTTAAGGACGCTGTCGCCCGTCAGATGTCCGTAAGTATCATTGATCTGCTTAAAATGATCAACATCCAAGATGGCAACTGACAGATTTCCTTCTTTGACGTCACCTTTTCTTAGAATTTCCGCCTCAAGGATACCCTGTATCTTGTTTCTGTTGAAGATTCCCGTAAGCGAGTCATGCTCGGCCACATATGTCATCTCTTCATTCTTCATAGCCATTCTCTGGTTATAGATCGAGGTGTAGATCATAATGGAGATAAAACCAAGAGCTGCATTTATGTAGTAAAGTTTTTCCGCCAAGTTCTCATCAACATTATATTTTGTAGGTAAGTATCCGTGTTTTCCAAGGAAAACAAGAATCTCGAAGCCCAGCACTATAGTAATTGCATAAACTCCAATCTGCTTTTTGGGCCTTTTACTCAGATTTGGGATAAAGAAAGGAAGAAATATACTGGAGAATGTACCAAAGAGCCACAGATGATATCCACATTTAATCCCCAGAAAAATACTGGCGAAGATGACATGACAAAAAATCTCAGCCTCCATTATCCATACAGTTATCAGGTGCCTGCCTTTAGATATTAAAAAGGCACTGACAACATACGACAGAATACTGAAAATGTTGATAATTATCATCGGAGTGCATCCAAGCCAGATATAGAAGAACTCCATTAAAAAATGCGTAATACCAAGAGCAACAGCCACCACCATATACTGACTGTTATCAAGATAATCGCCATTAAATATTTCTTTGTAAGTTCTGTCTCTTAAAGGCCTTTTTTCCATAAGTCCACCTTTATATCATTTCCACACCTCAATTGTACGTTATTCAGACAAGAATACGTGTAAAAAAACAATAAAATATGCGTTGTTCCGATAGGTCTTGCGAAATACGGCATTTTCTCCTATAATAGGTAAGTCGGCATCAGAAATGCCTATCGAGGCGTGGCTCAGTTTGGTAGAGCGCTGCGTTCGGGACGCAGAGGCCGCAAGTTCGAATCTTGTCGCCTCGACTATTTCGCAACATTTGTTGCATAAAAAAACCAGCCTACTTATGTAGACTGGTTTTTATTATGCCTAAATTATTCTTCTGTTACTTCAACTGAAGGCTCGGCCTCTTCTGCAGGAACATCTTCCTCTACAGGAGTCTCCTCTGCAGCATGCTCTGTGGAAGTTTCCTCTTCCTTCTTCTCTTCCTCAGGCTTCTTAACCGTATCAGTAAGATCCTCCAAAAGAATGGTCATCATATCCTCTTCGCTTGGATTCTCCATGGCAGCGATCCTTCTAGCCTGATTTGTAATGATCTCCTCAAAGAGATTTCTCACTTCCCTGGCATTAGCGAAGTTGTCGATGTTCTCGATCTTTCTGGCTGTGATAAGAGCTCTGATCTGGTGCTTAACATCCTCAGGTACGATGTAGTCGTACTTCTTGCAGTTCATGTTAAAGATCTCTTCAAGCTCATCGATATTGTAATCAGGGAATTCGATGTACTTGTTAAACCTGGACTTCAGTCCCGGGTTAGAATCGATGAACTTCTTCATAGGCTCTGTATATCCGGCTACGATAACAACAAAGTCGTCTCTGTTGTCCTCCATGGCCTTAAGGATAGTATCAATAGCCTCCTGACCGAAAGCATCATCCTTCTGTGCAAGGGCATAAGCCTCATCGATGAAAAGAACTCCTCCCTTAGCCTTGGCAATCTGCTCCTGAGTCTTGATCGCTGTCTGTCCGACATATCCGGCAACAAGTCCCGAACGGTCAACCTCAACGAGCTGTCCCTTTGAGAGGACGCCGATCTGCTTGTAGATCTGAGCAATGATCCTGGCTACAGTTGTCTTACCTGTTCCGGGATTACCTGTAAATACCAGATGGAGTGAGACGGGAACTGACTTAAGTCCCTGCTCCTGCCTTGCCTTCTGAACTTTAACAAAAGCCGTAAGCTCTTTTACATCATCCTTGATCGTAGTAAGGCCGATGAGCTTATCGAGGGTCTCCATGGGATCCTCTTCAGGCTCCTTGGGCTCTTCGGGCTCGGCGGGCTTTACATTATTATCTTTTGCAAAAAGAGCTTTCGCCTCCTCTAAGGCGTCATTGGCATTGGTAATTGCATCTTGTCCCTGTGCTTTTGCCTCGTCGGCTCTCTTCTTATCCTCAGGGGGAATGTATACGCTGCCGTTCTTAGGACCTTCACTCTTTGGCTCAAAGCTCGGAGCTTCAGGCTTAGAACCTGTTCCTGCTGCGGAGAAGAAGTCTCCGTACAGGCTTCCCAAAAGGTCCTTCTGCATATTTGTAATTTTCTTTAGTGTTTCTAATTCTTTATCTCTTTCCATATCAATCGTTCAAAAACCAACCTTTTCTTGACAGGAAAGTTCTTGTTGTTACAAGGGCGTTTACGTCCTGTCCTATAATCTGTGATGCCTGAGCTTTAACAGCTGCGGCGTTTGCTGTACCAAGATTCTTGTATGCGTCATAAGACATCTTCTTGCTGCCGTCAAGGTTCTTAAGACCCTGAGCGATGTGGCTCTCCATCTCGTGCGCATCATCTGTCTCTCTAAAGAGAATGAAGCTTGAGATATATGGATTGTTCTCAGCCATAGTGTAAGCATACACGATAGATGCCATCTGAGCATCCTCACCAAAGCTTGATGTGTAGCCGATCTCTGAAAGGGAGATGTTTCTTACCGCTCCTGCAGGATTGAGGTAAGATGCCTGGCACATGTAATCTGTAAGGATATAAATGTTCTCCATTGTGATATATGGAGTTGCAAGTGTTGTATTTACATACTGTGACTGCTGCTTCCAAGCATATGGATCAAAGAGTGGAGCGTTGTAAGGGTGAACTGAAAGTGACCAGTCGATGTTACCCTCACGGTTCATGTAGTAGTTAAATCTGTCCATATACTCCTTTGAAAGGAAGCATCCGGGATTTGACTTTCTGTTCCACTCCTGATCGAAGGAGGTGTAAATTCTTGCATTGGCATTTACAGCCTTGATCTCGTTGTAGAAGATACGGAAAGCCTTAACATACTCGCTGACATTGAGCTCGATGTTTGTTGAGTTAAGGTAATACCACTCTGTTCTTGCGTTTACTTCGTTTCCGATTACCCAGTTATCAACGGTTCCGTATGCACCACCTGAATATCTCTGAGCAAGGAAAGCTGCGATAGCCTTAAGGTGCTGTGTACCGCCGTCCTCTTTGGTATTCATGGCATATCCGGGACAAACATGAGCATCTCTTGAAAGAGGATGAATAAGGTCTGCACCGGCTTCTGTCTTATTGTTAAGAATGGTCATGGTGAGCTGGAAGTTGTTGGCATGACACCAGCGAACAAATCCGTCATACTGCGCAAGAGCTGCACCGTTGAACTGATAATCTACTCCGTTATATGAGAAAGGAATTACATTTGATCCATCCCCGGGGCCTACGATATCACCCATGTAAAGGTTGTAGACCATCTGAGCAACTCCAAGATCCTTGAATGTTGCTGCATCTGCGCTGTTGGGGAGGATACCCTTCATACCGTGGTCATTTCTTGCTACGGTCTTGGTAGCCTTAGCCTCAGGGTTTGTGATGTAGTGCTCGTCACTTACCTGAACCATTGAGCCGCTCTTTACAGCTACAAGGAACTTCTTTGAAAGATTAGATTCTGCAGTGTAATGATTGAGCGGGAAAGTAAATGTGGCATTGGTTCCTGCTGCTGTCTCGGCAACAATCTTGCCAACACAGCCGTCCTGATAAACCTCATCAGCATAGAGATAGAACTTTCCGTCTGATGAAGAAGGAACAGAACTGCATGAAACATTTACAACAACGTTGTCCCCCTGAATTGTGCAGGATGTGATGCTGACCGGTCTTCCGGCTGCTTCAACCACGGCTCCGCGGCCATCTGAAACAACTGCTGCACTCTTTGCAGAAACAACCATAGTCACAGCCACCATTGCTCCGGCAAGGATCCTTTTCATTAAATTCATTTTTTTCACAACAAACCTCCAACTTGATCCACTTATGCGTTTATGATCGCATCAGTGAAGTTATTGAGCGCCTCTGCATCCGATGAATGAAGCGCACTCTTGATAGTAAGTACATTTTCAAGAACGGTTACGTTCTTAAGGCCTGAAAGCTTCTCATTCATGAGCTTTCCGGTAACCGGCGCCCAGGTGCCGTTCTGAGCAAGGGCAAATACCCTGTTCTGCACACCAAGTGCTGCCATATCGTTTATGAAGTTCTCCATTGGAGGATATACCCCGTTGTTATAAGTCGGGCACATCAGGACGATCTTCCTGCAGCGCCATACTTCCCCGATGAGGTATGAGACATCCGTTCCGGAGACGTCATAAACCTTAACGCCTTTGGCACCCTTATCACGGAGAGATGCAGCCACTGCCTCAGCAGCGCTGGCTGTATGTCCGTAGAGACTGCCATATACTACTATAACACTATCTTCTTCAGATTCATAGGTGCTCCATTTCTGATATTTACCAAGGAGCACATCAAGGTCTTTTCTCCATACAGGTCCGTGCAGAGGCAGGAGCATCTGAATGTCAAGCCCTGCTGCCTTTTTAAGGGCTGCCTGTACCTGAGGGCCATACTTTCCAACTATATTAGCATAATATCTTCTGGCTGAGGCAAGAAAGTCTTTTTCAAAGTCAAATTCATCCGCGAATATTCCGCCGTCAAGTGCTCCGAAGGTACCGAAGGCATCCGCAGATAAAAGAGCTTTATTCTTATCATCATACGCAAATAAAACTTCAGGCCAGTGAACCATGGGCGCTGCCACGAAACTGAAGGTGTGAGCACCGGTTGAGAGTGTATCTCCCTCCTTGACCTCAAGCTTATTAAAGCCCTGTGACTGTGGGAAGAACTGCTGCATAAATGTAAAGGTCTGCTTACCGCCAACTACTGTAACTTCAGGGAAAAGAGCTACCACCTTATCTATAAGTGAGCAGTGATCCGGCTCCATGTGAAGCACTACAAGATAGTCAAGCTTCCTGTCCCCAAGAGCCTCCTTTAAATTCTCAATGTACTGGTCAGCCACGGTGATATCGGCAGTATCAAACACTGCAGTCTTCTCATCATCTATAAAATAGCTGTTATAGGAGACGCCTTCCGGTATTGGAAAGATGTTCTCAAATCTCTCAAGCCTTCTGTCACTCCCTCCGATCCAGAAAATTCCGTCTGCAACCTTTTTAATTCCCTTCATGTCAAATAACTCCTCTCTGCTGTTTTATTTTTTAAATTCACTGATTGTCTTTTCAACAACCTTTATATCAATAGGCTTTGTAACATGTGCGTTCATGCCGGCATCAAAGGCCTGCTGAACATCATCGGCATAGGCATTTGCAGTCATGGCGATGATAGGTATGGTCTGAGCCCACTCAGTTCCAAGAGCTCTTATGGCCGCTGCTGCCTCATAACCGTTCATGACAGGCATCTGAATATCCATAAGAATCATATCATAGTCGCCTTCATTTGCGGCTTTGAACATTTCAACAACTTCCTGTCCGTTGGCGCCTCTTGTCACGCTTGCCCCGTACATATCCATAAGCTCGATCAGGATGTCGGCATTGATATCGTTATCCTCTGCAGCCAGGAACTTCATGCCCTCAAGAGGGTTCTTTGGTT
Organism: Butyrivibrio sp.; assembly: GCA_017634825.1. Taxonomy (GTDB): domain Bacteria; phylum Bacillota; class Clostridia; order Lachnospirales; family Lachnospiraceae; genus Butyrivibrio. The sequence goes on along the minus strand of JAGBMP010000142.1, from coordinate 35,947 downwards.
CTTCTGCGGCTGATGTTTCTATCTTGGTGATCTCGTCTATGGTAGTCCTTAAGTTGTACGGCAATACCGGCTTTTGCATAACCTCATTGCAGCCGGCTTCTCTGAGAGCATCTTCATTTTTCTCAAAGAACTCGGTAACTGCAAGGATTACGCTGTGATGACTCTTATCTTTCTTTCTGATATTTCTTATTACCTCTGCCGGCTCCATGTCATCATAGTTTTCATCTACGATTATAAGATCGTAAGCCTTACCTTTTGCGGCCATTTCCTCCACCAGCTTCAGGGCTTCATATCCACCTGTTGCAACTGTTGAATCCATCTGATCATTTTTGTATTTTTCCTTATAAACCTTATCATCCGACAAACTTCCATTGACAGTAAGGAGAGTGTGCATTCCATGGGCCTTCCAGAAATCCACATTTTCAGTCTCTACTGCCTTGAGTCGCAGATTTACAATAAATGTACTTCCCTTGCCTTCTTCAGACTCAACCCTTATGGTTCCGCCCATAAGTTCTACAAGGCTCTTAGTGATAGCCATTCCAAGTCCTGTTCCCTGAATGGTCTTGGTTGCGCCTTTTTCTTCTCTAGAGAAGGCATCAAAGATCTTGTCCTTATACTCGGGCTTCATTCCGATTCCGTTGTCAGCTATAACAAACTTTACATTCTGGAAGCCTTCCGAAGATGAATCGGACTCAGAAATGGTAAAGTCGATCTTTCCTCCCTCAGGAGTATACTTGACAGCATTTCCAAGGATATTCATGAGTATCTCATTGACTCTCTGCTTGTCCGCCATGAAAACGTCATGTTGCATGTTTTCAATCTTCACAGTATAAGTCTGATCCTTGGCCTTTGCCTGGAAACCAATAACAGAGTTGATCTCCTCAAGAAGCAGTCCTATAGCCATCTCCTGGATATCCAGCGTGGTCTTTCCGGACTCAATCTTACTCATATCAAGAACATCATTAAGGAGCGATAACAGATTGTGCGATGCAAGTGAAATCTTGTGAGTATACTCTTTTACCTTATCCGGCTCATCTGCATGCTTATCGATCAGCAGGTTAAAGCCGGTAATGGCATTCATAGGTGTCCTGAAATCATGGGACATGTTGGCAAGGAAGCTCGTCTTTGCCTTGTTTGCTGTCTCTGCAGCACTAAGCGCCTCCTGTAGCTGATGATTTCGCCTGAACTCCTGAGTTCTGTCATAGAGCGCAACCGCCATCCTCTTTCCGCCGTCATCGATGGTGCAGACGATGATTCCGCGGTAGTAAAGGTGCTCGTTTGTCTTTACATTCTTTAGCCTTATCTCATCAAAGACCTGAGTCTCTCCGGTCTTTATCGCATCCTCAAGAGCCACGTCAATCCTCTTGTCCTCGCCTTTTCTCTGAGCCTTATCGAGGTTTCTTATGTCTGCTTTCAGCTCGTCTGCCGGTATACCAAGCACAGCCTCGACATTGGCCGTGATAAAGCTCGCCTCGTACCCGTCTCCGCTTATAACTGCAAGGATATCATTGTTCTTTTCAACCACGAAATCAAAGAGCCACTCTCTGTAATGAATGTCGTTGTCTTTGAGCATCAGCTGCTCTTTGTTCATCCTGTCGATCTCCCGAACCATCTTGTTCAGGGTATCTGCCATGGATTCCATGGACTCTGAGAGCTGTCCTATCTCATCGTTGTGGCTGTCCAAATTCTTGACATCAAAGTTACCCTTTTCTATCTCATGTGCCATGTCATTGATGGCAGCAAGCCTTCTACTGAATCTGTCCGCAAACATCTTGGCAAATACAAATGACAGCAAAAACAATACCAGCGCAATCACAATGACTGACAAAAGTATGCTGTATACATCGGCTGTGATCTCGTTTCTATCTACATAGTAGTATAGTGTCCAACCATTTGCTGTGCCTTCGGATTCAGCTATAAAGTATTCACCGGTTGAGTGGAATCCGTTCACATCTCCGGTTCTGATATCCTGCAGAATCCTCTCTTCAAGGGATGCATCTTCTATTTTTCTGTGATTGATGGTCTTTCCGTTGGTATCAAGGATTATGATACCGTTATTAAGATACCCGGTCTTGTTTACAATGGAAAAGAATTCGCTCTCTTTTACCTTAAGAGCTATCATTCCTATGCGCTTTGAGGAGGTTGCCGAATCAAGAAGTGCCTTAATGAGATACACTCCGCCGTCCTCGTCAACATCCCAAAAAGCTCCGTACTCTTCGCTTGTTTCCTGATACCACGATAGCTGCTTGTCAGTGGTAGGCTTTAGGAGGAAGTCACCCATATGCTCACCGTCTATGAGATCTGAGTATATGATTATAGACTCGATGCTGGTATCACTACTCAGGTAGTACCAGATAAGGGGCTCGATTTCATCATTGAGTTCCTCAGCGAGAGTGTACGGATCATTTTTCACTCTCTCCAGCGCTTTTCTGAAGGCATCCTCATAGGAAAAGAACTTTACGACGTCATTTTCCTTCTTGACCGCATTTTCTATACCATGAGAGATTACATCCACGTTTCCTATCATGGCAATCTTTGTCTGCTCGATCAGGTTATTTCTGGCAACAATATAGGAATAGCTTCCCAGCATTAAGATGGGAACTATGATCAGTACCGAAAATATCCGGATAAGTGTTTTTCTTATGCTGTCCGCGTATCCGAACCTTCCTATTCTTCCAATCCTTCTCATTCTTTAGCCGCTCCTTATTTATCACTCGTGGAGTATCTCATATACAAGCTTATCTACGTTGGCAAGAGCCTCATCCAGCGTCTCTCTCCTTAGAAGCACTTTCTGAAGTTCTCTTCCGTAGGTATAGTGCACTCTTCTGTTTAAGTCCTTTCCCCAGTCCATCCAGGGAGTAAACACCAGTCCCTTTTTGTAGCAGACTTCAATCCCTTTATATGCCTCATCTACGTTAAAGGCGTACCCTTCCAGATATGTCTGGCTTCCGGGTCTGTCCTTCCAGAGAGCCTCCTGGCCTTTAACTCTTGATAGAGAAGCCAGCACTTCTTTTGCCTTGTCATAGTTCATGGCATTTGCATTCAGGGCAAATCCCAGGTCGCATCCGCCTATTATCGCCATTCCCACGCCATCTGTTCCGTAGTAGGGAATCGTTCCGATATTCATATCAGGCCTTGCTTCCTTGATGGCAAGAAACGTCTCAGGGGTTCCGACTATCATGGCTGCCTTCTCACTTACAAATTCTTCGACAGCTCTTTTTCCGTCAATGGTGTACATCTCCGGCGTAAGAACCTTGTGTTCAAGAAGAGTCTCCCAGTCCTTCATGTAGGGACGAAGCTCGTCCGTAAAAGTAGTTCTTCCATACTGCAGTCTTCCTCCAAAGCCGCTTCCTCTGTCGGTGGAGAAGTAATTTGCTGCAAGAACTCCCATGGCGCTGTTGGCAAAGCTGTATGGATCCTTAAGGCTCGCTGCCAGCGGTCTTATCTTTCTCACAATCCTGAAGTAGTCACAGGCTCCTATAAAGCTGTCAAAATCCGTGGGAACCTCTACTCCCTTTGAACCAAACATATCCTTGTTGTAAAAGATACATTCCAGCTCCGAGGTGTTCGGAACTGCATAAACTGCATTTCCGTAGCCAAAAGCTATCTTTGCATCCCGGTTAAACTTCTCGGTGATATCAGATAGGTTGGCAATGTAACCTGTGATGGCATGCTTTTCAGCCATCTCCTGATTGACGTAAATTATATCCGGAGCTCCCTTGTAAGAAAGCTTCGCATCCATAATGGGCTCGTAATTGCTCTTCCCTATATATTCAAATTCAAAATTGTAATTTGGAAATTCTTCGGCCAGATATGCCTTAAGATTGGTTAGATTGTCCTCGGTGTACCAGGTACCGATCCTGATTGTGTTGGCATCTTCTTCTCCTGATGCCGGGGCAGACTCCTCCCCTTTAAGTACGTGGGTTTCAGAGATTTCCGCAGCAGAAGACAGGTTCGCTTCGGCAACATTTATGCCACTGAGCGCACCTGTCAGAACAGCAACTGAGGAAAAAACACTTACAAAGATCTTTCTTAGCTTCCTGCCCTTCATGTGTACCTCATAAGAATAGCTTTAAATCATCTGATCATAATCTTCTTGATTTCCCCAACGTAGACGATATAATATTCCCCATCTTTTTCATATTCATCCGCCAGACTCTTATCTACAAAACCATCCTCCCTAAAGTCCTTTTTGTAGAGTACTCTTGCTGTTATGACATTGTCTGCCTCGTCAATAAAAGGTATCCCGTCGTCGTAATTAACTGTCAGACGGGCACCGGCAATTTTATCCTCTGCTCTTCCGGAAACGGCCTCAAGATACTTAAAGGCCCCTCTAAATTCCTGCTGATTAAGAAAGCTCAGTGAAAACTCACCGGCTTCATCAAGGAGTTCCCTGGTATATCTCTTACCACGAAGGAAAATATAAACAACTCTCTTATCAAAGAGATAACCTGCGCCACCCCATTTGGCCGTGGTTGTGTTTACCTTACCTCCGCTTCCTGCTGTCACAAGAAATTTGGTACCGTCAAAAGTATACGCTCCCTGCTCGATATCGACAGGATCAACTGGCTGAAAAACGTGCATGTATTCCCTCCACTTCTCTTAAGAGCCCCGAGTCAGAAATCCCTTATGGTATCCTCCTCGGATAGTCCGGTATTCTCTATGTTCATTATCGTTACATCGTAACTAATTTCACTGTTCACTATAATAGTAACACGGTCTCCTACCTTATGTCCAAGTAATTGTTTGCCCAAAGGAGACTCAATACTGATGAGGCCTTTTAAGGAATTCTTCCTCATTGTTGTCACTACCTTATAGGTTTCAATGCTGCCGTCATCTTCCATTCTGATGGTAACGGTCTTATTCATTCCTACTTCGTCGTCTTTAGTATTATCGTCTATAACGCGAGCTGTCTTTATCATTCTCTCCAGGAATCTGATCCTGCTCTCATTCTGATTCTTGGCCTTTTTTGCTGCGTAATACTCGAAGTTCTCCGAGAGATCGCCCTGAGCTCTTGCTTCCTTTACGTGCTCCAAAAGCTCTTTTCTCACAACTACCTTTCTGTGTACGATCTCAGCTTCCATATCCTCGATGTCTTTTTTGGTTAATTCGTTGTTCATTTAAACCCATACCCCTGATCATTTAAATTTAAAAGAAAAAGAAGGGTAAAGCCTTGGCTCTACCCTTCCGGAAAATCTGTCTATTACCTGAATCAAGCCTTGCCAACTGATCCAAAGAGCTCCATCTTCTCCTTAACTGTAGCCTTGATAGCCTCAGCGCCTGGAGCAAGAAGCTTACGAGGGTCAAATCCCTTTCCTTCAAGATCCTTGCCTGCCTCGATGTACTTACGAGTAGCATCTGCGAAGGAAAGCTGGCACTCTGTATTTACGTTGATCTTGGATACGCCAAGGTCAATAGCTTTCTTGATCATGTCTGAAGGAATTCCTGTGCCGCCGTGAAGAACGAGAGGCATTACACCTGTCTGCTGCTGGATTGCATCGAGAACGTCGAATCTAAGTCCCGGCCATCCCTCAGGATACTTACCATGGATGTTACCAATTCCTGCTGCAAGCATATCTACGCCGAGATCAGCGATTCTCTTGCACTCTGCAGGATCAGCGCACTCGCCCATTCCTACAACACCGTCTTCCTCGCCGCCGATTGATCCAACCTCAGCCTCGATTGAAAGGCCAAGCATGTGAGCTGCGTTTACGAGCTCTGAAGTCTTAGCAACGTTCTCCTCGATATCGTAGTGAGAACCGTCGAACATGATGGATGTGAATCCGGCCTTGATGCACTTGTAGCATCCTTCGTATGTGCCGTGGTCAAGATGAAGAGCTACAGGAACAGTGATACCAAGGTTCTTGTCCATCTCTCTTACCATAGCTGCAACAGTGCTGAAACCTGTCATGTACTTACCTGCGCCCTCAGATACACCAAGGATTACAGGGCTCTTAAGTTCTTCTGCTGTTAAAAGAACTGACTTTGTCCACTCAAGGTTGTTAATGTTGAACTGACCAACTGCATAGTGGCCTTCTTTTGCTTTTACAAGCATGTCTTTTGCAGATACTAACATTTTGTTTCTCCCCTTTATATTTGATAGTTTTGATGGTTAAAACCATTATATACTTGTTGTTTTGTTTAATCAAACCCAAAGAAGTTATCTGTCCAGAATTCTTCATCCGTTGTTGCTTCGAAACTATCGTATCGAAGAACGTATCCTGTGTTTCTGGACATTGTAAGGCTCAAAACGCCGTCCGTTACGGTCTTTGTAGTTGGTGAAACGTCAAATCCCGTGCTGTCAGATACAATCAGCTTCTTGAACCTGGCATCCCTCGGGATTCCCATGGGCCATACCTGAATATCTCTTGTGATCTCGTAATCATTTAAGTTTATTGCAACCACAACAGCCGCGGTTCTGTTGAATCTTCCATAGGCCATGAAGTTGTTCTCGGCATATAGCTCTCTTACGGAACCTGTCTTAAGTTCCGGGCATTCCTTGTGAATGCGGATCATCTCTTTGTGGAAAGAGAGCATCTGCTTATCTTCCTTGCCCCAGGGGTAGGTTCTTCTGTTGTCGGGATCGGTAAATCCGCAGACTCCGGCTTCGTCTCCATAGTACAGAGTAGGCGCTCCGGGCCAGGTCATCTGTATCATTACAGCCTGTCTCATCACATGCTTTCTGATACCTGTGTCAGCCGATGAAGACATGAGCGTGTCGCACCTTCCCACCTTCTGACTGGTCCTTGTAAGGAACCTGGAGTGGTCGTGGTTTGAGAGCTCATTCATGGCTGTGTAGAGAGACGGCATTGTGAAGTTCTCGCCCCCTGCATAGAGCATGGTATCAAAAAACTCTCTGGCATTTCCCACACGTATCGGCCTGAACTCGTCGCTGTGCTTGTCCATTCCGGTAAGGAACCATGTTACAGGCTCCATGAAGGCGTCATAGTTCATGACGGTATCCCACTCATGGCCGCTAAGCCAGCTCCTCGCCGGTCCGTAGTGCTCTGCAAGGATAATGGCTTCGGGATTGGCCTTTTTGACCTCATCCCTGAACCTCTTCCAGAATCTGTGATTGTACTCCTCGGAGTGTCCAAGGTCCGCTGCCACATCAAGTCTCCATCCGTCGCAGTTATAGGGCTCCGAAACCCACTTTTTGCCGATGCCTATGATGTAGTCCTCAAGCTCTTTTGACCCTTCGTAATTGAGCTTGGGCAGGGTATCATACCCCCACCAGCCATCGTAACTTGCGTTGTAGGGCCACTTGTCCTGAGAAAATGAGAAATATTTTCGATAAGGGCTTTCAGCTGCCACAAAGGCACCCTTCTCATACCCTTTTACATCCTCGTAGATGAGCTCTCTGTCCAGCCACTTGTTAAAGGATCCGCAGTGGTTAAAGACTCCGTCCAGAATGACTCTTATGTCTCTCTTGTGGGCTTCTGAGACCACCTTGGCAAAGAGTTTGTCGGAGGCTTCGAGGTTCTTTCTGCCTGTGACGCGCCTAATATAGCGCTCCGCCCTCTTGTTACTTGTTTCAAACTGAGGAAGAATGTCGCCGCCATCCTCAACAATCTTGCCGAAGTGAGGATCGATATGATCATAGTCCTGGATATCGTATTTGTGACATGATGGAGAAACAAACAAAGGATTGAAGTAGATAACCTCTACTCCCAGGTCCTTTAGATAATCAAGTTTGTCCAATACGCCCTGAAGATCGCCCCCATAGAACTCGCAAAAGTCCCTCTTGGGGTCAGGATAACTTCCCCAGTCATCCACCTTTTTTGCCTTAAACCCGTTATATGAGTACTCACCGGTCATCACGTCGTTAGTAGTATCTCCGTTGCAGAATCTGTCAACAAAGATCTGATACATTACCGCACCCTTGGCCCACTTTGGCGTGGAGAAGCCCGGAATAACAACAAATCTCATGCTCTCCATCACATCAGAAACAGCGCCTCTTTTGTCATAGCGCCAGAAGCTTCCGTCTTTTCCTGTTATCTCGAAGTGATATCTGAATGGATCCTTGCCTATATTTATTGAAACATCAAAGTAATCAAAGCCGTTATCAGTCTCGGAGTGCTTCATCTTTCTGCTCTCAGAATCGTACACCAAACAGACCTGCAAAGCCTCACCATGAGCGCATCTGAATCTGAAATCCGTAATACGCCCGATATCCGGTTCCGCAGGTCTTAGATAATCCAAGGTCATGTCGTGAAAGAATGCCGACTGATTCATAGTAGTTCCTTTAAATATTTTTTCGTATAAAGTAAAAAAGACAGCGGGGTAGCTGTCTTTTTAGAGAAGGTATTTCTTTCTTATGGGGTATAGCAAAAAACTATATAATGTATTGGGGGGTTACGCTTATTATACTAGCATCCCCTCAAACCCACGTAAAGACTAATACTTCACAAATTTGTCAAAAACAGCGTCATGTTTTTGTGCATATTTCACAATTAAAGTTCTACGTCCACATCCTCAGTGATGGTGTGGCCTTCAAAGAGGGCTTCAAACTCTTCTCTTCCGATCTTTTCTTTCTCGATCAGAATCTTGGAGCTTGCGTGAAGAACATCCTCATACTGAAGGATGATCTCCTTGGCCTTCTTGTAGCACTTATCGATGATATTCTTAACTTCCTGGTCGATCTCTCCGGCCACCAGCTCAGAGTGCTTCTTGGTGTGAGAGATGTCATAGCCGATAAATACGTCTTCCTCGTTGTCGTCATAGTTTACGACACCGATATTGCCGGACATACCGTACTTGGTAACCATGCTTCTGGCTTCCTGAGTGGCTTTTCTTATGTCACTGGAAGCGCCGGTTGTGATATCAGATTCGCCGAATATGATCTCCTCAGCGATTCTTCCCCCGAGAGAAACCATGATATCCTCAAGCATCTTGCGCTTTGTAAGGAACATCTCGTCGTTCTCCGGAAGCGGCATTGTGTAGCCTGCTGCCCCAAGTCCTGTAGGAATGATTGATACCGTGTGAACAGGACCAACCTCGGGAAGTACATGGAAGAGGATTGCATGTCCTGTCTCATGGTAGGCTGTGATCTTCTTCTCCTTGTCGGAGATGATCCTGCTGTGCTTCTCAGTTCCTATTCCAACCTGGATGAAGGCCTTGTTTATATCTTCCTGCTTGATGAACTGTCTGTTATCGATAGCTGCCCTTATTGCAGCCTCGTTAAGAAGGTTCTCAAGGTCTGCTCCGGTAAAGCCCGCTGTGGTCTGTGCCACCTGCTTGATATCCACATCATCGGAAAGAGGCTTATTCTTGGCATGAACCTTTAAGATCTCCTCTCTTCCACCGACGTCAGGTCTTGAAACAGTGATCTTTCTGTCAAAACGACCCGGTCTTAAGATGGCTGGATCAAGGATATCTACTCTGTTTGTTGCTGCCATTACGATAATGCCTTCGTTGACACCAAAACCGTCCATCTCAACAAGGAGCTGGTTAAGTGTCTGCTCTCTCTCATCGTGTCCGCCGCCCATTCCTGTTCCACGTCTTCTTGCTACTGCATCGATCTCATCGATAAACACAATACATGGAGAATTCTTTTTTGCATCCGCAAAGAGGTCTCTCACTCTTGATGCGCCGACACCTACGAACATCTCCACAAAGTCTGAACCTGAAATACTAAAGAACGGAACTCCCGCTTCTCCCGCAACTGCTCTTGCAAGGAGGGTCTTACCTGTTCCCGGAGCACCTTCAAGAAGAACTCCCTTGGGAATTCTTGCTCCAACCTTGGTGAACTTCTCGGGATCTCTCAAAAACTCGATTATCTCAGCGAGCTGTTCCTTTTCTTCCTTAAGACCTGCCACTTCATTGAGGGTAACCTTGTTTTCCTCGCCTGTGGACATTCTGGCTCTGCTCTTTCCAAAGTTCATCATTTTGCTGTTACCTGAACCCTGGCTCTGAATGTTGGAAAAGAGCGAGAAGATAAATACCATGACTATCAGTCCCACAATTATAGGAATGATGCCACTTATAAGTACATTTTCCGTAGGGACATCCTTGACCTCGACGCTTACACCCTTCTCGGTAAGATACTTCTCAATATCAACAACGTCTGTCGAGTAAAAGCTCGCATCCTGAGTCTCATCTTTGAAGCTTACCCTTACCTGGCCTGTAGGCGTTTCGGAATTTGGTGTGATGACTGCGTAACGGACTCTTTCTGCCTGAACGTCCCTCTCAAGAGAAGCTCTGTTGTATGCAGGTCCTGAATTGTCCACCAGTCCTCTTCCGTACTCCAGGACCACCACAGCCACAAGAAGCACGATCACAAAAATAAATATAGAATTAAAGTTCCTTGAACGATTCAACTTACGTTTTTCCCCTCTTTAACAATACTTTCTGCCGGATCAGTTGAACTCAACCACTCCGATATAAGGAAGGTTACGGTATCTCTGATCATAGTCAAGTCCGTATCCAACCACGAATTCATCAGGAATCTCAAATCCTGTGTAATCAACCTTTACATCTGTTACTCTTCTCTCAGGCTTATCAAGTAGAGTGCAGAGCTTGATGCTGGCAGGATCCCTGTCCCCAAGCATCTTGATAAGGTATGAAAGGGTTCTGCCTGAATCCACAATATCCTCAACGATAAGTACATGTCTGTCCTTTAAGGGCTCATCAAGGTCTTTTACGATCTTAACTACACCGCTTGATTTTGTTGAGCTTCCATAACTTGATGCAGACATAAAGTCCATTGTTACAGGAACTGTGATTCTCTTTGCAAGCTCACACATAAAGAAAACTCCGCCCTTAAGGACGCAAACAAGGTGCACGGTCTCGCCCGCATAATCCCTGCTTATTGCCTCTCCAAGTTCCTTGATCCTCTTGTCTACTTCCTCTTCTGAAAGTAATATACGTACAGATTCAGCCATTACTCTTTCCTCCAGTCTGATTGATATTTATTGATAAAACCCTTTTAGTAGCTTTACTTACCTTGTAAGCATCACTCATTCGATAGCCCGGAACCCACATAACTTCATCCCCGTCACAGAGAATGTATATGCCATCTCGCTCAGGTCTTGGGATCTTCTCATCCGTCATGAACTTGGCCAGTTCCTTGGAATGGAGCACCTCTCCCTGACTTATCCGGATGATGTCGCCCCGTCTTCGCTTTCGAAATGAAACTGCTTGTATTCTATCATAATCGAACCATTTCGTATATGTCTGTGTGGGCACTTCTTTTTGTTCATCGTAGGAAATTACTGCAATCTGAGCCCTTCCGAGCCCCGGAATGTCAATTTCAGTTTCCTCTCCATCTGCGATGGACAAGCTTATTTCCTCATCTGAAGTTGCCAGGTTTTCCGCAGGTCCCAAATAAAGAATATTGTATGTTCTTACAGCTCTAAGGCCATAGGGAAGGTCCACCGATGCTGTTCCCGATAAGTCATCAGTAAGCCCAAGAACGTCATCCACGTGGACAAATCCGATGTCCTTGCGACTCTTTACAAGCTCCTCAAATGCCATCAGCACCACGTTTTCCCTGATGATGTCAGCCTCCTTAAGAAGCTTTTTGGCATCAATCCTGACTGCCTCTTCAGAAATCTCTGCAACATCCTCAAACACTTTTCGTGCATAGCTTCTTACAAACTCATCTGCCTTTTCAAAAGAGGCTGCTGCCCTAGCCATGTGACTTACGGCTTTCTGGTTTACATTTTCTTCAAACTCCGGGATCAGGCGGTTTCTGATGATATTTCTGGTATGGATATTTTCAAAATTGGTCTTATCTGTGCAAAAAGAGATCTCTTTTTCCCGAAGGTAATTCTCAATCTCATTCCTGTCTGCGCAGAGAAGAGGTCTTATGATGTTGTCCCTCACAGGCCTTATGGCTGCTGCCCCGTGAAGGCCGCACCCCCTGGACAGGTTCATGAGAAGTGTCTCCGCCACATCGTTTTTGTGGTGTGCGACGGCTATGGCCTTTGCCCCGATCTCTTTTGCAAAAAGCTCAAAGGCTTCGTATCTGGCCCTTCTGCCGGCTTCCTCTTCTGTCAGTTTCAGCTCCCTTGCCATCTTGGGTACATCGACCTTAACAGGCTTAAAAGGGATATCTCTCTCAAGACAAAAGCCCTTTGAAAACTCCTCGTCCTCCCCGGCTTCCTGCCTCATCCCGTGATTTAAATGGATCGCTGCCACCTCGATCTTAAGGACTGCCCTAAGTTCAAAGAGCACGTTTAAAAGAGCTGTGGAGTCCGCTCCTCCTGAGAAGCCGACCACAACCTTATCGCCCGGAGATAACATTCCGTTTTCCTTTATGAAACTAAGTACCTTTGATGTGAATTTGTCCATTAGAATCGTGCTTCTTGAATATCAAAAGCGCAGACTCATACGAACCCCGTATAGATGTCTGCGCCTAACTGCTTAGCTATCAGTTATCCGAGTTCTTAAAGATGATCTCTCCCGGATAAACCAGTCCCAGCTTTTCCTTGGCTGTATCCTCTATATACTTACGCGTCTCTGTATAGCGCTCAAACTCAGCGATGTCTTCACTTCTCTGATTCTCGTACTCGATCTGCTGCAAAAGCTGCTGTTCCTTCTCCTGATATTCCCTGGCTTTCTGCATAAGTCCGATACTCTTTACAGAAACCACTGTCACAAGAATAAGTACAACGATGCTTGCCCAGACGATACCGGCTCTGTTTGTGAGCCTGCGCCTTTTATAACGAGCTCTCGCCGCCATAATTACCCCCTACTTTCAAACACTATATCACCGTTTTTATTGTAATACAGCTAAATGTACCTGTAAAGGTTACTCACATCCTCTTTGTGCACGGTTTCCTGCACGCCAAGGACCTCCACGGAGACATCCTTGTTGCCAAAGCCTATGGTTATCTTATCTCCGACCTTGACCTCTGTTCCTGCCTTGGCGGGCTTTCCGTTTATGGAAACCCTGCCGGCGTCGCAGGCGTCATTGGCCACGGTCCTTCTCTTTATCAGTCTGGTTACCTTTAAGTATTTATCTAGTCTCATTATCCTTCACCGGATGCGGCACTTGCTGCATCGCTTGCTCCTTCGTTTGTACTGCCTTCCTTGGATGCATCCTCGGATGAACTGCTCTCTTTAGAAGACTCCTCTGATGCTGAGTCTCCTTCTCCTGAAGAATTCTCTGTGGATGCGCTGTCAGATGATGCTCCGGAATCTCCTGCAGGCGCTGAGTCCTCGGTAGTTGAAGCATCTCCCGAAGATGAATCCTTTGTTGAGGCACTGTCGCCACTGTCTGATGAGTCATCCGCGCTTGAAGAGTCGCTGCTTGATGAGGAATCTCCGCTGGATGCGCTGCTTGACGAGGAGGAATCATCGTCTGTCTCAATCTTAACAAGATCAGGGAATGAGTAGGACTTGTTGTCCTCTTCTTTATCCACGTTGATCCTGTAGCTCTTGGTTTCATACCCGTCCATCTTAAGGATGATTTCATGATTTCCGGAAATCTTGTTTATGCTGGTGGGAACAACGCCCACATAGGCGCCGTCAAAATACACCTCAGCTCCATAAGGTTTATCGAAATAAATCTTGTATCCCTTAATCTCTTTGTTTGGTTTATCTTCTTCCGAAGAGGAATTACTGCTGACTGTGGCTGCTTTGGAAGCTGCAGAGCTCGATTCACCAAAGTCTATAGTGCCGACAGGATAGCTTGTCAGTGTTGATGCGCTGCTGCTTGAGCCGACTGAAGTTGATGCATCCTCACTTGATGCGTCCGCTGCTGCATCAGAGTCTTTTTCAAGTTCTATCTGAATAACCGCCTTGGCTGTTCCAACCTTGAGGTACTTATTCTGGGTAACGTATCCCTCTGCAAGGACTTTCAAGGTGTGGTAGCCGTAATTGATGCTCTGGGGAACTCCCGTAAGGGCTCTTTGTCCGTCAACAAAGACCTCTGCATCTTCCGGAATGATCTCAAATGTGATCAGTGACTCTTTTGGCTTTGATATGGATACTCTTCCCGTATCAACCACTGTTTCCTGATTGCGGCTGATGTTTACTTCAGTCTGATAGCTTGCGCCGTTACCGAGGATCTGGAGATTGTAATCTCCCTCCGGTGCGCTGAGCATCATGTTGGGAGATATCTTGTGTATTACCTCGTTATCGAGTTCAAGCCATGCTCCCACAAGGCTGTGATCCTCAACAGTATCCGAAGAGAGGCTCACATAGCCATGTCCGCTTGTGACAACTACGCTGTAAATGTCTTTTCCTATACCACTGACTGTAATTCTGTCTGTATCAAGTACATCCTCTGCAAGAGCAAGGTCGCCTTCAGCCATTACCAGAGTCCTTGAATCTATTCTGTAGATATCTCCCTGGATCCTTGCTGTTCCGTCGCCCCTTACAAGGTCATGGTTTCTTGTATTCTCCACAACCCAGGCATCGGATGAAACGTTTAATGTTGTTATGTGCTTGCTGCTCTTTAGGAAGGTAACATCAACAATCTCTCCAACCTCTAAAAGAGCTGCCGATAAAACCGTTCCTCTGGCATCATACATCATGCTCGTGTTGTCATAGGACAGGGTGTAGGTCTTGCCTGTCTGATGATTCCTGAATCTTATGAGCTTTCTGGTGGTGTCGATCTCTCTGATGGCCGCAGTGTCCGCAGAATCATACTTGCCGATAAGTGAAACAGTGATCTTATCAGCACTCTCTGCTGCCCTGGTTATGCTCTGGGGCGAAGAAACAAGCATGCCCACCGATAATGTAATTGCAAGTAGTGCCCTGAGTATTCTTTTAGTCGTAATCATGGTTCTCCCGTTCCACATGATCCTTCATGTATTCTTCTCTTAGGCGCTCCGGCTTAAGCAAATACTCCTTGGTGTTATGCTCGGGATGCTCAATGACGTCCATCAGCATCGCACTAAGGATGTTTCCCAGCGTCTTACCGGGGGCAATCCCCAGATCAATGAGGTCCTTCCCCTTGACTGCCAGGTTCTTAAGATTAACACAGTCCTTCCTGTCTAAAATCTCCTTGTATACAGCTTTGCACTGTTCAATGACCTGCAGTTTATCATCTCTTTGATAATCGCTCTGGGCCATGGTATCTGCATATCTGACCTCAAAAAGCAGAGGGAAATCTTCTTCTCCCACACGGGCCATGGCTCTTCTTATGCTGGAGGCCTTGGGCGGAAACCTGTAATCGTGGTAGAGAACCAGATTGCAGACCCTGTCCATGGTATCTCGGTCAAACTTAAGGCGCCTGAAGATCTTTTTTGCGATCTCAGCGCTTACCAGGTTGTGGTTGTAGAAATGATGGACTCCCTCGTCATCTATCTCCATTGTATCAGGTTTTCCCATATCATGCATCAGCATTGTAAGACGCAAAACCTTGTCAGGACGCACATTCTTCATGGCTTCCACCGTATGATCCCCGACGTTGTACATGTGGTGGATATTCTCCTGAGGCGTATCCATGCATTTATCGAACTCAGGGAGGATCACCGCGGTGATTCCCAGCTCATAAGCCATCTTGATCTTCTCCGGATGAGGAGATTGCAGGAGCTTGACCAGCTCTGTCTGAATCCTCTCGGCGCTGATCTTTGAAAGGGTAGGCGCCAGCTCTTTTATAGCTTTTTTTGTCTCCTCTTCGATCTCATAATCAAGCTGCGCAGCAAATCTCACAGCTCTCATTATCCTTAAGGCATCCTCGGAGAACCTCTCCCTCGGGTTCCCTACGCACCTTATGATGTGGTCCTCTAAATCCTTCTTGCCATCAAACCTGTCAATCAGGCCCTCTTCTTCATTGTAAGCCATGGCGTTTATGGTAAAGTCCCTGCGCATCATGTCTTCATAGAGATCCCTTGTAAATGTGACCTCCTTGGGGTGACGGCCGTCCTCGTAAATTCCATCGATCCTGTAGGTGGTTACCTCATACCCCTCTTTTCCCATCATGACCGTTACGGTTCCGTGCTCTATTCCGGTGTCGATGGTTCTTTTAAATAGCTTTTTGGTATCCTGCGGAAGCGCATTTGTTGTAATGTCCCAGTCTTCCGGCGTTCTGCCAAGAAGGGCATCACGAACACAGCCACCCACTATATAAGCTTCAAACCCTGCCTTGTGCATGGTGTCGAGAATAAATTTTGCATTTTCCGGTATTGTAATCTTCATACCTTCATAATAGCCTATAGGCCTGATTTTGTGAATATTTGCTAGGAATTTTGTCATTAAGGTTATATACTAAATATATGTAATAATGAGGAAAAGTTTATGAAATTTTGGGACTATAGTCGCTATGATAAATTGGCGGCAATACTGCTGCTCATAATATCGGTTATTGCAATTTTCTTTATTTCAGATACTTTCTTTAAACCCAGATCCGGTATCTACAGCCTGAACGACGGCTGGGAGATCTCTTTAAATGGTGTCCCGTACTCTTCGGATTCGCTTCTTGACTCAGGCCTTGGCCTTATTGATGAAGGTGATGTGGTGATCTTTAGCCGAAAGCTTCCTGACTTTAAGCTTGAGAACCCCTGTCTTATCATGTATTCCATCCATGCAATGGTAGATGTTTATCTCGATGATGAGCAGATTTATTCCTTCGGCCACGACTACTACGAAAACGACCGCACGGTGCCAAAGCGCTACAATTACTTTGCTCTGGGACAGGAATATCTGGGAAAAGAGCTTAGAATTGCAATCTCAGGTACCAGAACCAGATCTTTTTCAGGTGCTTCTCCCATAACTGTCGGCGAAAGGCGCGACATTCTGACCTATCACATCACTGGCATGCGCTCAAACATAATAATCGGTGACTTTTTGATGATCCTGGGCCTTGCCCTGATGATTCTCTCCCCATATATGGTCATCTACCACAGCAATGACTTAAGACTCTTTTTCAGTGGTCTTATCTCACTGCTTCTTGGTCTGTTCATATACTCTTTCTACGGACTTATCGATCTTCTGTGCAACAATCCTAGCCTTAACACCATTTGTGAATATTCTTCCATGTACAATATTCCGACAGCCATAATCGGATACTTCATGTCCATCTCAACGGACAAGCTAAAGAAAATATTCAGAGGACTTTTCGTTGCAAATGTTCTGGTATTCCTTTCCGTATTCTTCTTAACTGTTATTGCAGACCGGAGAATTTTTGAATTTACACCGATGCTCCAGGGTCTTGCCTTTTTTGAGGCAATTATCTGCACTGTAATAATCATAAGAGCTGCATCAAAACTGTTTAAGGATCCCGACTTCCGCCTGATATCCTCTGACAATGTCTTTTCCATGGGTCTTATCATATTCACGGTTTTGTCGGTTTTTGATATCTTCAGATACAACTACACCAAGTACTTCTCAAAGCAGGGCGAATCATCAACTACCATCGCCTTCTTCACTGCAGGCGCTGTACTCCTTGTTTGCTCGCTCCTTATAAGTTATCTGCTTTACATCATCTATAACTCAAGCCTTCAGTCCATGCAAAGCAAGATTTCATCCCTTGCCTACACAGATCCTCTTACGGGCCTTTCAAACAGAGCCCGTTGCGAACAGGTTATGGATCTGCTTACAAAAGAGCGCGCTCAGTACACCATCATAAGTCTCGACCTCAACAAGCTAAAGCAGGTCAACGACACCCTGGGTCACCATGAGGGCGACAGGCTTTTGTCTGGCTTTGCAACCATACTCTCAGACTGCTTTTGGGATGCTAACCTTGTAGGTAGAATGGGCGGTGATGAGTTTATCGTAATCCTCACAGATGAAAGAGCTCTTGGCACAACCAAGAGAATACATGAACTCTACTCTATGATAAACGACTGGAATCACAAAGAGCAGGTGTTCCAGTACAGCGCATCCTATGGCTATGCCTACAGCTACGAAGTTCCCAGCGAATCCGCTCAGGAAGTCTACATGCTGGCAGACAGCCGAATGTATGAGATGAAGAGAGAGCATCAGTCAGACAAGCGTAAGGGGGTGATAAAGAATGCGTAAATTCTTATCTTTCCTTACATTAGCCCTGGCTTTACTTGTACTGTTCTTTACTTTTGCCACATTTTTCTTTTCCTTTAAGCCCACGCACCCAATTATGAAGCTTGAAAAAGGCTGGACTGTAACCTACAGGAATCAGCAGTACTTAAATACCAATCTTGAACACATGAGTGCACAGGTTGGATCTGTCTTTTCAAGAGGCGACGTAGTCAATTTAAGCCAGGCTGCGCCTCTTATTGACATTCATTGCGATTTTCCTTATCTTGCTTTCAAGTCAAGATACTGCTACTACGAGATATTCCTGGATGAAGAACTCATAAGCAGCACTGTTCCGGAAAGCTCCTCAAACAAGGAATTTATCGGCGTCGGATATAATTTCATCCCTCTTCCCGATAACTATGTGGGCAAAAGACTTACCATCAGGCTCTATGTTACTGAAAACTCCACCAGAGCCGACATAATCACACCTGTGATCGGTGATTTCGATGATATTTACAGAGATATGATCCATTCAATGATCTATCCCTTCACCATAGGTCTTTTCCTGATCATGTTCGGAGAGGTCTTCCTTATTATCGCCCTGCTCTTCTATATCAGATCGGCAGGTGTTACAACACAGATACTGTGTTCTGTACTTAACATTGTACTGGGCTTTTGGATCCTCACAGCCTTTGATGTTACGGACTTTGTCCTTCCAACCGCTGTAAATACTACGCTTGAATTCTGCACAATGTACCTTATAACGCCGCTCATATATGCCATAGTCTTTGACCTTCACAGGCGCTTGGAAAACAGGATCCTTATAATAATGGGGCTTTCCACCCTGTTCTTTTCACTTGTTTTCATGGTCCTGCACTTCTTAAATGTTGTGCACATAAACCACTTCCAGACTCCCTACTACTTTATTTCCACAGCAGGCATGATCATTCTGGGAGCCTATGTCTACACCGATCTAAAGAGTAAGAGCCACAACTCCTCAAGGCTTATCTTAATGAGCGGTATTACTTTCATGGCAGTATCACTGTTCTGTTACATAATACTGGCAGTTGTCCGCCAGTATATAGGCCTTGCCAATACTCCTGTCATTTCCATGATCATGCCCACAGGAGTAATGTTCTTCGTATTTATGCAGCTGCTGAATTACTTTGTATATATGACGCACTCTTTTGCACAGCAAAAGGAGTATCTGGCCCTTACCAAGATTGCCTATGTAGATAATCTTACAGGCCTTCCCAACAGAGTCAGCTGCGACGAAAGACTTGTTAAGTTCAATAAATCGGACAAGAATTTCTGCCTGCTGAGCCTTGATCTGAACGGTCTTAAAGAGGTTAATGACAACGCCGGTCATCCGGCTGGAGACAGACTTCTTAAGTCCTTTGCCGATACACTTCAGTCTGTTATGGGGGATCTTGGTGTCTGTACCAGGATCGGCGGAGATGAATTTTTGGTGCTGATTGAAGAGACTACTTCTGAAGAACTGGATCAAAGACTTGTCAAACTGGATCAGGAGCTGTTAGAACTGGATAAAAAGGTTCCTGATGTAAACCACAGCGTATCCTATGGCTATGCTTTCAGAGATGAAGCAGAGGATAGGGATACTCACTCTGTATTCATGCTGGCTGACCAGAGAATGTATGACTACAAGAGGGCTCACTACGCAAACATGATGAAGAGATAAAAAAAGGACGCGCATTAATACGCGCGTCCCCAGTAAACCATTTTAGTTGCAGGCTTTCCACACATTACACATGTGTCGGAGAGCTTTTCTTGTTCAAAAGGAATGCATCTGCTGGTAGCTGAGAACTCTTCCTTGATCTTGTCCTCACACTCCTGGCATCCGCACCACATAGCCTTTACAAAGCCCTTGGTCTCCTTGAAGGCTTCTGCAAACTCCTCTTTGTTGTGAGCTGCAAAGGTGTGCTCTGCAAGGTGCTTCTTGGCTCTCTCGAACATATCCTTCTGTATTGTATCAAGAAGCTCGCCAACCTTAGCCTGAACCTCAGAGATTGCACATTCGATCTTCTCTCTTGTGTCTCTTCTTACAAGTACGCACTTACCTGCCTCAAGATCCTTAGGTCCGATCTCGACACGAACAGGAATACCTCTCATCTCCTGCTCAGCGAACTTAAATCCTGGTGTTCTGTCTGAATCATCAGTCTTTACTCTGTAATCTGAAAGACTCTTTGCGATATCGTAAGCTGCATCAAGAACGCCTTCCTTCTTCTGCTGGATAGGAATAACAATAACCTGTACAGGAGCGATCTTAGGAGGTATTACAAGGCCTGAGTTGTCGCCGTGTACCATGATCATGGCACCGATTGTACGTGTTGTAAGTCCCCAGGATGTCTGATATACATAGTGAAGCTGATTGTCTTTTCCTGCGTACTGGATTCCGAAAGCCTTTGCAAAGCCGTCACCGAAGTTGTGGCTTGTTGCGCTCTGAAGAGCACGTCCGTCATGCATAAGTGCCTCTACTGTATAAGTAGCCTCAGCACCTGCGAATTTCTCTTTATCTGTCTTGCGTCCCTTAACAACAGGAATAGCCATGTCGTTCTCAAGGAAATCAGCATAGACATTGAGCATCTGCTGTGTTCTCTCCTCAGCCTCTTCCATTGTTGCGTGAGCTGTGTGTCCTTCCTGCCAAAGGAACTCTCTGCTTCTGAGGAAAGGTCTTGTCTCCTTCTCCCAACGAACTACGCTGCACCACTGGTTGAGAACCTGTGGAAGATCCTTGTAGGAGTGGATCTCACCCTTGTAGTAATCGCAGAAAAGAGTCTCTGATGTAGGACGTACGCAGTATCTCTCTGTAAGAGGCTCAAGTCCTCCGTGAGTTACCCATGCTACCTCAGGAGCAAATCCTTCTACGTGGTCCTTCTCCTTCTGAAGAAGTGACTCGGGAATGAACATAGGAAGGTAAGCATTCTGTACGCCTGTTGCCTTAAATCTTGCATCGAGGTGCTTCTGAATAAGCTCCCAGATTGCATAGCCTGCAGGCTTGATTACCATGCATCCCTTGATGTTTGAGTAGCTTACAAGGTCTGCCTTGATACATACGTCTGTGTACCATTGTGTGAAATCTTCATCCATGGATGTGATCTCAGAAACAAGTTTCTTGTTGTCTGCCATAATTTCTCCTCTCTCTTGTCTATGAAGTGGATACGAGGTTGTTTATGCTAAAAAAATAAGCCTTCGCATCCCTAAAAACAGGGACCGAAAGCTCGGCGGTACCACCCTATTTAAATCTGCAAAAGCAGATTTCACTTCATTTGTGCCCTTAACGCGGGTAACGCTGTATTTATGCTGACGCTTTCATACAGGACTCCAAGGCGGGTTCGCTGTTTTTCCGTAAGAGCCTTCCACCATACGGCCCTCTCTCTGAAACGTGATTGCAGTTACTATTCCTCTTCAACGTCGATTTATTTATTTCACTCATTCTAGTTTCAAACCCAAAGATTGTCAAGCCATTTTGAACCCAGGGGACGGAGTCAGTGGCTCATAATCTGACAAATCAGTCAATTGTCAGATTATGAGCCACTGACTCCGTCCCCTGGGTTCATTACCGGTTCAACTCGCTCTGGGGACCGTCAGAGTGGTGATTTCTGATGATGCTGTCGATCACCTGCTTGTCACAGGCAGGAAGGTCGCCCGGTACTGTATTCTTAACGCTGGAGGTTGCATTTCCATAGAAAAGAGCTTTTTCCACATCGTCATATTCAAGAAGTCCATACAAAACGCCTGATACATACGCATCTCCGGAACCGATCCTGTCGATTACATCGATGCCTTTATAAGGCTCTTCCGTATAGAATTTATCTTCCTTGGCGCTGTAGATGGTTGAAGTAAAGTTATGCTTTTTAGGGCTGATTACTTCGCGCTGGGTTGTGCAGACGATCTCTACAGGATAACCCTGAGTGTAGCTCTTCATGATATCCGAGAGTTCACCCTCTTTTTGCATCATACGTCTTGAAGTCTCCTCGGAAACAAAGAGAATATCAACATAGGGCAGAATGCTCTTAATAGCCGTCCTTGCCTCTTCTTCACTCCAGAGGTTTGCTCTGTAGTTGCAGTCAAAAGACACTTTCGCTCCCGCAGCCTTAAATCTCTTTATCATCTCTGTGGTAACTTCGCAGGTATTCTTGTTGAGTGCCAGAGTTATACCGCTGGTATGGAACATTCTTGTATTGGAATATACACTCTCCGGGATCTCGTCAAGGCTTATCCTTGTGATCGAAGAATTCATTCTGTCATAGACAATGGAGGGCTTTCTGGGCGCAGCTCCATTTTCATAATAATAGATTCCAAGACGAGCCTCAGGGGCATCGTCATAGATAAGATAATCATCTGAAACTCCCTCAAACCTTATCCTGTTCTTGATAAAGGTTCCGAGAGCATTCTTGGGAAGCCTCGATATAACGCCGGTGCGCAGGCCCAAAAGAGCTACACCGGACGCCACATTGAGCTCGGATCCGCCGGCACGTTTATCAAACACATCTCCCCTGGTCATCAGTTCGTAATTGGGCGGAGAGAGCCTTAACATAATCTCTCCAAAGGTCAAAAGATCAAATCTTCCATCTCCCATAGCCGGCCTCCTTATTCACCATCAAAACTACAGACTATCTGCAGACAACTATATGATAATATATGAGAAATTCAAGTGTAAGAGCTTACATTGATGATAATGTGGATTATTTTGAACAAAAAAACAGGGGATAATGATCATCCCCTGGAAGTATCTCTGTCATTATATTTTGAGAGCACGACTTCGCCCTTCTTTAATGTCTCTTTTACATCAATGACTCTCTGGTTTGAAGAGCCGCGAAATCTCAGCATCAGGTCTTTTTTATCAAGCATAAACTCACCATCAACCAGGACGTCAGTCATTGCAAGGATCGCATCCGTATCCTCCCCATGACACCTTTTATTATCGGGATCTGTAAGCTCCTCCCAAAGATACCCGGAATAGATCCAGATGGTAGCTTTTGGAACTTCCTTTTTTATCCTCTCAAGAAGTGGTCTTATCTCCTTCTGGTTTACTATCTCCATGGGCTCTCCCCCGAGGATGGTAAGACCGTCAATATATCCCGGCTTAAGGGACTCAACAAGATCATCCTCAACTTCTTTTGTGTAAGGCTGACCGTAATTAAAGTCCCAGGTCATCTCATTAAAGCATCCCTTGCAGTGATGAGTGCAGCCCGATACAAAAAAGGCTGTTCTGCATCCCACTCCGTTGGCAACGTCATTGTAATAAACCTGTCCGTAATTCATAACTTCGATCCTCTAAATTACAATACAAGCCGGACTTTATCTGCCCGGCTTGTATCTGTATTTCATACTTTTTCAAAACCCCCAAGTGATACCCTACACGGGTTCGCCTTAAATATCGTCAACAGGAAATTTTGGGATTGGACATGTGAAGAACCCTCTCCTTGATCTCCTGGGTACGACCCTGATTCCAGAACTGCGTTCCGATATATCCGCAGGTACGTCTTGCAACGTTCATCTTGTTCTGATCACGGTTACCACAGTTAGGGCATTCCCAGATGAGCTTGCCGTCTGTATCGGTAACGATCTTGATCTCTCCGTCATATCCGCAGCACTGGCAGTAATCTGACTTGGTGTTGAGCTCTGCGTACATGATGTTCTCATAGATGTACTTCATAACAGAGATAACAGCCTCAATGTTGCTGTTCATATCAGGAACCTCAACGTAGCTGATAGCTCCTCCCGGTGAAAGAGCCTGGAACTCAGCTTCAAACTTAAGCTTGGTGAAAGCATCGATCTGCTCTGTTACGTGTACGTGATAGCTGTTTGTAATGTAGTTCTTGTCAGTAACCTCAGGAATGATTCCGAATCTCTTCTGAAGAGCCTTGGCAAACTTGTAGGTTGTTGATTCAAGCGGAGTTCCGTAAAGAGAGAAGGAAATATTCTCTTTTGCACGCCATGCTGCGCACTTGTCGTTGAGGAACTGCATAACCTTAAGTGCGAAGTCCTTACCTCTTGGATCTGTGTGGGATACGCCCTTCATGTACTTGGTACACTCGCAAAGTCCTGCATAGCCAAGGGAAATTGTTGAGTAGTTTCCGAAAAGAAGCGGATCAATCTTTTCACCCTTTTCAAGTCTTGCAAGTGCTCCGTTCTGCCAAAGGATAGGTGCTACATCCGAAGGAGTACCGAGGAGTCTGTTATGTCTTGCCATCAGTGCTCTGTAGCAAAGCTCACATCTCTCATCGAGGATCTCCCAGAATCTGTCCTCATCCTTAGCGGATGAACATGCAACATCCACGAGGTTAAGGGTTACAACACCCTGATTGAATCTTCCGTAGTACTTGTGTGTTCCTTCTTTATAGTTCTTGGCCTTAGCCTTGTTTCCTGCGTTGCAAAGTCCCTCTGCAAGAGCTTCATTGTCGGGAGTAAGGAATGATCTGCATCCCATGCAAGGATAAACATCACCCTTCTTGAGCTCTTTCATCTTCTTGGCTGAGATGTAATCAGGTACCAGTCTCTTGGCTGTGCACTTAGCTGCCAGCTCTGTGAGATACCAGTACTTGGAGTCCTCAGTGATGTTGTCCTCATCGAGAACATAGATGAGCTTAGGGAATGCAGGTGTTATGAGCTGACCCTTCTCGTTCTTTACACCATAAATACGTTGCCTTAGCATCTCTTCGATGACCATTGCGAGGTCATCTCTCATCTGTCCCTCAGGAACTTCATCGAGGTACATATATACTGTAATGAAAGGAGCCTGACCATTTGTGGTCATAAGTGTTATTACCTGATACTGGATAACCTGACATCCTCTCTCGATCTCTTTCTTAACTCGCATCTCTGCGATCTCATCAACCTGTTTCTTGTTAATCTTCATGCCGGCTGTCTCGAACTCAAGAGCAACTTCCTTGCGGAATTTCTGTCTGCTGACATCAACAAAAGGAACCAGGTGTGAAAGTGTGATTGACTGTCCGCCGTACTGTGAGCTTGCGATCTGTGCAATTGCCTGAGTTGCGATATTACAAGCAGTTGAGAAGCTCTTGGGACGCTCGATCATGGTCTCGGAGATAACGGTTCCGTTCTGGAGCATATCCTCAAGGTTTACCAGACAGCAGTTGTGCATGTGCTGTGCAAAGTAGTCAGCATCATGGAAGTGGATAAGACCTTCCTCGTGAGCCTTGACAACATCATCGGGAAGAAGGAATCTCTTTGTGATATCCTTGGACACTTCGCCTGCCATATAGTCTCTCTGAACGCTGTTAACAGTAGGATTCTTGTTTGAATTCTCCTGCTTAACCTCTTCGTTGCTGCACTCAATAAGAGACATGATCTGCTCATCGGTTGTGTTGGACTTTCTAACCAGAGCATGTTTATAACGATATGTGATATATTTCCTTGCAACCTCAAACTTGCCGGACTTCATCAGGCCATCCTCAACCATGTCCTGAATCTCCTCCACGCTGGCTGCACGGGTAAGAGAGGCGCACTGTTTTTCAACAGCTTTCTCGATGTCACTGATCTGACCGTCTGTCAGCTTTTTCTCCTCAGTAACCTCGTTGTTGGCCTTTTCAATCGCAGCGATAATCTTGCTGCCGTCAAAGGCAACTTCTTTTCCGCTTCTCTTTATTATCTTCATAACTAACCCCTTTCCTTTCGAAACACCTTCCGCCCACAATATCTTGTGGTTATATAAATATGATAATACATTATATAGGATAATTCAAGCTTAAAAATTTCGGACTTTTTCCAGTCGCAAATGCAGTCTTTTCAGGTGCTGCAGCGTTTCTCCCCCGGTTATCTCTTTTCCGAAAAAATAATATTTTGTGTTATTCATCCACGACATTTCGTTATCTTTGTCAAAAGACATATCTATATCTTGTGCCATATCCAGAGAAAGAACATCTGCAAGATGTCTTACCGTTCCTCTGTTGCCGTCTATCAAAAGAGTTTCCTGCCCGAAATACTCTCTGTATAGAGGCTTAAAGTAATTAAAATGGGTGCACCCAAGAACCAGTGCGCAGTACTTCTCTTTATCAAAAGCTCCGAACTGCTGGGTAATATACTCTCTTACAGCCTCGGATTCAAACTCTTCTCGTTCTGCAAACTCCACAAGTTTTGGCATCGCCAGAAGGTCAACCCTGTGCTCTTCGTCAACTCTGTGCAGCAGGTCTTTTAGCTTATCCTGCCTTATGGTCACGGGCGTTGCGATGACCATGATGCGCTTGCCTTCGGTGCCTTCTACTGCGGGCTTAACTGCCGGCTCCATTCCAAGTATCGGAATGTTGTAGTTTTTGCGAAGCTCTTTGATGGCAACGCTGGTGGCTGTATTACAAGCAACAACAATCGCTCCGGCTCCTTTTTCTATAAGAAAGTCCGTTATCTTTGTTGCATAGCCGACTATCTGCTCAGGGGTCTTGGTCCCGTAGGGCACATTTTCAGTATCCGCATAAAAAATGAATTCCTGTTTCGGAAGCAGGTGATACGCCTCGTGCAAAACCGAGAGGCCTCCGATGCCGGAATCAAAAATTCCTATCTTCATATTTCTTTTTCCTCTGTGTTACAATAAACTCATGAGTGAAAAAATATTTGATGAACTTCAAAAACTGTATGACAACTCAAAGGTCGGTGCCCTGGTTCAGGAGATCTGCGAATACTACGCAACAAGAGTCGGATATGAGGATGATTCCTACGAGGATGAGATAGAACCTCACGAGATCGTGGAATCCGCCTATATTCTCTTTTGTCTCCAATCCAGAGAGCAGATCCTTGATGAGTTTGCAATTGTCAGAAAAAGGTATCCGACACTTTATGAGCCTGTCGGAGCATTCCACAATAACCTGCTGATCAACATGGATTATGGCAGGCTTGAAGGCGAATGCGCTGCAAGGATTGCAAATTACGCCAAGGACACCACAGAAAAAGAGGTTCTCTCTCACGTAGAAACCTTCGCACGTTCAAGCGAAAACCTCTCTGAAGGTCTTGATAAGTTTTATGGATGGCTCCACACAAGGAGCCGTTAAAGCCACTGAAGTCATTCAGTGGTTTTTATTTTTCCTTGAGATACTTCATGGAGGCATAAACCTGTTGCCCGTCAACTTCAACAAGGGCCCAGGAGCCATCCTCCGAAACAGCTATTCTCTTAAGTTCATCGCCTTCCGGAACCATTCCGACTACAGTCTCGCTGCTAGCTGAACTTGGCACGGAACGAATATTTAAGGTGCTTGCACCGGTAACTACCACTGTGTCGTTCTTTTCCACAAATCCGGCAGGAATCGCAACAGCTACACTTGCTGCAGGCGCTTCATCCGGGTCAGGCGCCAGGTACCTGTCATAGACCTTGACTTTAAGAAGCATGGCGATAAAGACAAGGATCACTACTCCCGTGATAATAGACGCAATGCGCACCACAAGCTTCATGCTCGCATCGCCGTCATCGTCCTCCTCTTCATAGTACTCCTCATCACCATCGTACTCTTCATCGTAGTCCTGATCATTCTCGGGCTCATACTGCTCTCTTGGAGGTCTTCTCCTTGGCTCGGAAGGTCTCGTTCTCCTCTCTTCCGGACGAGGACGATCTTCTTCCGGGTCCCTGACCGGTGCATTAGGCGCAGACTCCCCCTGCTCCTTCCGGCGCTGAAGGATGTACTCTTCTCTCTCTTCAGCACTGAGGAACTGATAAGGATCCTCAATCTCGATGTTCATTGTATCCTGAGATACAGGCTCCGGTGTTACAGCTTTATTCTTATAGTCTTCAAAACTTGTGATCTTGTCTGACAAAACTTTTCCCCCGGTCTCCTTAAAAAGTGCTGGCTTTTTAGGCCAGCACTTTGTCGATTATTCCCTGTAATTTTGCTTTGTTAAGTGCTCCGACTGCTGTCTCCACAACCTCGCCGTTCTTAAAGAAAGCGAACATTGGAATTGACATTACTTTGTACTTCTGAGCGATATCAGGTGACTGGTCAACATTGATCTTACCAACCTTAAGTTCTCCCTCGTACTCCTCTGCGAACTCGTCGATCATTGGAGCCATCATCTTGCAAGGGCCGCACCAGTCTGCTGAAAAATCAACAAGTACCGGCAGTTTGCTCTTAAGCACTTCTTCTTCGAAATTCTGGCTGTTTAATGTGTAGTCCATTTAGATTACTCCCCTTTCTTTCTGCTGATTATGTATTTGTAGATGGGGTTTCCTTGCCCCGAAAATCGTTCTTCGTACTCTGTCATTACATTGCCGGCATTCATCACTTCGTCATGGTGAAGGTCACGTGTTACGGCATCAAGGTGCCATCCGGCCGGCTCAATCTCTTCAAGAGCGAAATTGAAAAGATCCTCATTGTCTGTCTTAAACTCAACCACTCCATCAGGTACCAGGATCTGATCATAACGCTTTAAGAACTCTCTTGACGGAAGTCTTCTCTTGGCGTGTCTGTCCTTGGGCCATGGATCCGAGAAATTCAGGTATATCCTGCCAACTTCTCCCGGTGCAAAAACTTCTGTTATGGTCTCCGCATCCATTCTGATGAAGATGATATTCGGCAAAAGAAGCTGCTCCTGTTTCTGAATGGCCCTTAAAAGAACACTTGAGTATTTCTCGATTCCAACGTAGTTGATATCAGGATGAAGAGCTGCCATATCCATAAGGAATCTGCCCTTGCCCATGCCTATCTCAATATGTATATCGTTGTCATTTCCAAATACCTCTTTCTTCCAGAGGCCTTTTTTCTTCTCAGGATCCTTGACGGTAAAGCTTGAGTCGGCTATTACTTCTCTTGATCCTGCAATGTTACGTAAACGCATTTTTCTTCCTGCCTGTAAATCTATTAATAAGAATTTTACACCATTTGCCCGAAGTTTGGAAGTATTGTATTATAAGCTTGTCATGAAGACTACATATAATAACATAAGAAGTAATTTAATATACAAGGCATTTATCGCAGTCTTTACGGTCCTGTTTCTTGGCCAGTCCCTCTGCGATGTATCTCTTGCTGCAACGGACTATGAGGCAGAAGCACAGCTCCGCAAGGAACTGCCCATCCAGTCCAATGATATAAACGCCTGGCCCCATGGCCCTGAGATCACTGCAGAAGCTGCAATTGTCATGGAAGCCGGCACAGGAACCATCCTCTATGCCAAGAATATAAACGAAGAGCTCTACCCCGCCAGTACCACCAAGATCATGACCTGTCTTTTGGCGGTGGAGAATGCTTCTCTTGCAGACGAGATCTCCTTTTCCGACGAGGCAGTATTCTCCGTTCCAAAGGGAGGCTCCAACATCGGAATGGATGTGGGGCAGTCCATCACTTTGGAGCAGGCTCTGTACGGAATCATGGTCGGCAGTGCCAACGAGGTGGCCAATGCCGTCGCTGAGCACGTAAGCGGAAGCATCTCTTCCTTTGTTGACCTGATGAATGATCGGGCAAAAGAGCTTGGCTGCACCAATACACACTTTTCAAACACCAACGGTCTCCAGGCGGATGATCACTACACCAGCGCCTATGACCTGGCCCTTATTGCAAGAGCTTTTTTCTCAAACGAGCTCTTGTGCAAAGTCGGTAACACAGCAAGATACCACTTTGAAGCCACAGATACTCAGCCCGATGACTTTTATCTGAACAACAAACACAAGCTCATAAGTGGTGAGATGACCTACGAGGGTATTGTAGGTGGTAAGACCGGATATACGGACCTTGCAAGAGAAACCCTTGTAACCTGCGCAGAAAAGGACGGCCTTAAGCTGATCTGTGTGGTTCTGATGGAAGAGTCGCCCTCCCAGTTCACCGACACCGTTACACTTTTTAACTACGGCTTTAATAACTTCAAGGCCGTTAACGTAGCGGATGAAGATGGCAGATATATGCCCGATGATTCACTGTTTTTTGAGTCTGACAGGGATGTATTCGGAAGATCGGGAACCATCTTAAAGCTTAGCAGAAACGATCAGATCATAATCCCCAAGACCTCTTCCATCGAGGATACGGATTACGAGATCCTCTACGACCTTTCTGACGAGGAAAAGAGCCAGATCCCCACTGCCATTGCCAAAGTTGCCTACACCTTTAACGGCGCACCTATAGGTAATGCTTATGTATGCTACTCGCCCACATCTAAAGATGTTGTCGAGGATACAGCTACTTCTGATAAGACCATATTCATAAACGTGAAGATACTTCTTGCGATTGCCGGCGGGATACTTATTCTTGCGACGATCATCGGCTCCATTACGACACTGGCTGTTTCAGGGAAAAAGATGTACACCAAAAGTGATAAGCTTCGCTACAACCGCAGGAAAAGAGAATACAAAAAAACAAAGTTTAAATCAAAAAAGTTTTAAGACTGTGAGGGAAGAATATGATATACGAAGAATTTGCCATCAAAGAAAACGGCTCCCTTGAAGGAGCCAAGCTGACAGTATATATTCAGCAGTATTCCGAATCGCTGAAGATCAATGAGCGTCCTCTTATTCTGCTCTGCCCGGGAGGCGCTTATGCCTACACTTCGGACAGAGAGGCAGAACCCATTGCCCTTGCATTTATGGCAAAGGGCTACCACGTTGCAGTCCTTAGATACTCCTGTGCTCCGGCAGTTTTCCCGACTGCTCTTATGGAGCTTGGAAGGAGCATTCTTATCATAAGAGAGCATGCAAAAGAGTGGCACGTCAAGGAAGACTCCATCGTCATTCAGGGATGCTCTGCCGGCGGACATCTGGCAGCAAGCTATGCCTGCAACTGGATGAACGACTTTTTGGCAGACGGCATGAACATCACCTACGCTGACAGAATAAAGCTCCGTCCCAACGGCCTTATGCTCTGCTATCCGGTTATTACTTCGGGGAAATTTGCTCATCATGACTCCATCAAGAATCTGCTTGGAGACAATTATCATGAGCTGAAAGAAATGATGTCCCTGGAAAATGCTGTTAATGAGCATGTTCCAAGGACATTCATATGGCATACATTTACTGATGCTGCCGTTCCGGTAGAAAACTCACTGCTATTTGCAACTGCCCTTAGGGCACATGATATCAACACTGAGCTCCATATATTCCCGGATGGCTGTCACGGCCTTGCTCTGGCTAATGAGCTTACAGCAAGCTTGGAGATGAAGGAGATTGCTCCTTGCGCTGAGCCGTGGATCGATCTTGCTGCTACCTGGATGAAAAAGTACTGGTAATTACATAATTCCTTCTACGAATTCTGCTACCTTCTTCATATCAGCTGTAGGCTCAAAGCGGGCAACAACATTTCCCTCTCTGTCTACAACGAACTTTGTGAAGTTCCACTTGATCTCAGGATTATTCTTGTAATCCTTGTCGATCTTCTTGAGCATTACACCCATAGCAAGGGCTGCAGGGCCTTTTCCAAATCCCTCAAAGCCCTTCTGGCTCTTTAAGAACTTGTAAAGAGGAAGTGCTCCCTCACCATTTACTTCAGACTTCTTCATCTGAGGGAACATTGTGTTGTAATGAAGCTGGCAGAACTCGTGGATCTCTTCGTCTGTTCCGGGTGTCTGTCCTGCGAACTGGTTGCAAGGGATATCAAGGATCTCAAGTCCCTTGTCATGAAGCTTCTCATACATAGCCTCGATATCTTTATAGTGTGGTGTGAATCCGCAGCCTGTTGCTGTGTTTACTACAAGCACTACCTTTCCCTTGAAGTTCTCCATTGAAACTTCATTTCCCTGTGCATCTGTTACTGAATAATCATAAAAGCTCATGGTAAATCCTCCTTTTGAATTCCATAAACAACTGTATCTACTGTATCCAAAGGCTCGATATATTTATTTTCTTATATATCTGCTTGTCTCTGTATACAATCATATTGCGTACAATCTATTTTGTCAATCCCTGTTGCAAATATTTTTTTCTCCTCTTATGATTAATCCATGAGTAACTATATTGTCTTTGACCTTGAGTGGAATCAGGGTGATGCGCCGGTGACGAAGGATAACAAGACACTGGTCTTTGAGATCGTTGAGATCGGCGCCGTTAAACTGAATGAAAAGAGAGAAAAGATCGATGAGTTCGCAAAGCTCATTAAACCTCAGGTCCACAAGCACATGCACCGTATCACAGGTAAACTCATCCACCTCTCAATGGAGGACCTTGAACAGGGCGAGAGGTTTCAGGATGTAGCAAAAGAGTTTTTGGAGTGGTGCGGGGAAGATCCCAAGTTCTGTACCTGGGGACCACTTGATCTTACGGAATTCCAGCGCAATCTGGATTTCTTTGGTATGCCTCTTTTGTCCGACAGACCCCTTGCCTTCTATGATGTACAAAAGCTCTACAGCCTGGCCTACGACAACGGCAAATCCAGAAGGGGACTTGAGTCTGCCATCGACGAGCTTGGAATTGGAAAAGACATTCCCTTCCACAGAGCACTTGCAGACGCTGAGTATACAGCCAAGATCTTCAGGCGCCTTGGAGAAAAGGCCCTTACCAGGATCTCTTTTGACACCTATGTAACCCCCAAGACCAAGAAGCAGGAAATACGGATAACCTTCGACAACTACGAGAAGTACATCTCCCGTGAGTTTGCCAACAAGGAGGATATCCTTGAGAATATCGAGATCATGAGCACCAAGTGCTATCTCTGTAAAAAGAACCTTAAGAGAGTCGTCAAGTGGTTCACCCCCAACGGCAAGCACTACTACTCCGTCGCCTACTGCGAAAAGCACGGCTATATGAAGGCCAAGGTGCGCATCAAGAAGGCAGAAAACGACAAGCTCTATGTGGTCAAGACCTGCAGGTTCATCTCCGGCGAGGACATGGACGATCTGAAAAAGAAACACAGAAAGATAAAAAAGAGACTAAAAAGTAAGGACAATGACGACTGATATGGATTTTCAGCTTACAACCCTGTGCTATCTCGAGCGCGATGATAAGTACCTCATGATGCACAGGATTTCCAAAAAGAATGATATAAATAAGGACAAATGGATCGGTGTAGGCGGTCATTTTGAAGGCACCGAGAGCCCTGAAGAATGCGTTAAAAGAGAAGTTTTTGAGGAGACAGGCTTTGATATTCCCTTAGAGGATTTTGCCTACAGAGCAGTGATCACCTTTGTTTCAGACAAGGGCGACTATGAGCTGATGAGTCTTTTTACTGCAAAGTGTCCTGACGGTGAGCCCAAGGAGTGCAGCGAAGGTAAGCTC
The DNA here is from genome assembly GCA_017634825.1 of Butyrivibrio sp. Taxonomy (GTDB): domain Bacteria; phylum Bacillota; class Clostridia; order Lachnospirales; family Lachnospiraceae; genus Butyrivibrio. The sequence continues at coordinate 2,904 of JAGBMP010000142.1, read as the reverse complement.
GAATGGGTTAATAAGAAGGATGTTTATGATCTGAATCTCTGGGAAGGAGATAAGATTTTCTTTAGACAGCTTGAAGAGAGCAGAGATTTCTTTTCCCTGAAAATGGCCTACGATAAAGAGGACAATCTAAGGCTCGCAATCTTAAACGGGAAGGAGCTTACACTTGGAAGAAAAGAGCTTTGAATTTCTTGCAGGAAGAGTCAGGGATCTGGCAAACAGAGCTTACCAGAACGGTTTTGTGACCCACACGGATTTCCTCTCGCTCTCTGAGCTATCTCACTTTTATAAGATGCTCGCATCCGAGGGTGTATCGTCAAATGTCCATGAATACTGCGGCTCTCACTACGTAATCTACGGTGGTTTCGATGATGCGGAAAGGGCAATGATATGTTTCCTTCCGGATTATATGGATGAGGAGACGTTTTTGTTATCGGAAAAGGCAGAAGCCTCGGTTTTATCCTGCGTACACATAACACCACTTAACAGCAAGTTCTCCGATGACTTAAATCACAGGGATTATCTTGGTTCTCTTATGAACTTAGGAATAGAGCGCGATCAGATCGGCGATATACTGACCGGAGATAAAGAAGCTTTTGTCTTTGCCACCACTGAGATCGCAGAGATGATCTGCAAAGAGCTCGTCAGGATAAAGCACACCTCCGTAAAATGCGAGAAGGTCAGCTCTTCTGACTGCGATATAAGGCCGGCATTTGAAGAGATAGGCGGAAGTGTTGCCTCCGAGAGGTGCGATGCCATCATTGCCTTTGTATATCACTTATCGAGAAACGACGCCCAGAAGCTGATCGAAGCCGAGTCGGTATATATCGACGGAAGAACAGCCTACAACGGAGGTTACGACCTAAAGCCCGGAAGCCGGGTTTCCGTAAGAGGCTATGGAAAGTTCATATATGACGGACCTTCCGGCACCACCAGAAAGGGAAGGCTCTTCGTAAACATCAGGAAATTCGTTTAATATTTAAGGACAAAATAAAGCCACCACTTCAGTTTTGAAGTGATGGCTTTTATTGTGATTTACTCTACTAAAAAGGCCTGTGACCAGTAGTCCTGACCGTAGATATCGGTGAATCTGTAGGTTACAAGGGCCTTTCCGTCGCCAAGGTAGGTGTTGCTGATCTTCATGTCAGCCATGCTGCCCTCTACTGTCATGGGCTCTCCGAGATAGTAGCTGTCCTGATAGGTCTTGTCATATCCGTAGTAATCGCATACGAAGTCGATGACATCGCCTTCTGTCAGCTCTGTAGTGTTCTTGGCAATTGTCTCTGTCTCGCCATCCACATAGTCGTAGCAGGCTCCTGCTATGTATCCGTCCTCGTTCTCCGAATCAAATACCAGGATGAGATTACTTCTTACATCATTGATGTAGCAGGGAACACGTCCTGTGATAGCGTAGCTGTCTTCTGTTCCCTGAACGTCGATAACGTAGTAAGCAACAACCTGTCCGTCTATGGAGATCCAGGTCTTATCGTTCTGGGTCTTAAGATTGCCGTCCTCATCAAAATCAAATATGTTATCAAGTCCAAGATCCACATAGCCTTCACCATCATCGTAAAATACGTTGAGGGCCAGATCCTGAACCAATCCCCACTGATCTTCCGAGAGCTTTATGACATCCTCGCCTGCATCATTTGTGCTCCAGAAAAGAGCTGATGAATCAAATTTATGCTCCGCGATATAGTTTGCTGCCTTCTCAACATCAAGGCTCTTGCCGATGAATGCTCCACTGGAAGGAGTAAGTCCCGATACACTGCTGAAGTCGCTGGATAAAAAGCTTGTAAGAAGCTGAGTTATAAGCTCTGCCGAACCGGCTCCATTGCTGCTTGCACTTCCCGAGAAGTCTCCGAAGATCGATCCTACAGGAGTTCCTGTAGCACTTCCGCCTGCTGCCACCTGACCTGCTGTACCCATTGAAGCAAAGCTACTGATGCACTTAGCATAGTCCTCATCCATTCCGATGTCGTCATACTCGTGGAGCATGTTCTGGACGCTTCCTGACTTCTTGTAAGGGAAGTAGATTGAAAGGCCGTATGCATTTGTCATGTTGGAGCTGGTTCTGTTGTACTTTATGGCATCCCTTAAGGCTGATGCAAGCTCTTTTGACTCAGCAGTATCCATGCGGGTTGCAAAATCCACAAGGTCTACCTGATCTATCCTTGCCTGGGCGAATTCTCTGGTGCTGCTCCTTGCGCCTGATACAGCCTGGAAGTCATTTCCGTTTATCATCTCCGATGTATCCTTGGAGAAATCTGCCAGTTCCTGAGGTACTGTCTCTGAGAGCTCTGAGAGGTCTATGAGAGAAAGAGTGGTCTTCTGTCCCGGGCAGCTTCTTGCGCAGGCATCGGTAAAGTCATCAATGATATTCTTACCGATCTGAGTGGTCTCCATGGAAGTGTTCTTGCCAAGAGCTGAAAGCCAGTTTGTATAATACCAGCCAATACCGGGCTCAGTCTCCTCGGAAGCCACGAGGTAATCTGCATAATTTGAAACAACAAGGGCATTTTCTACCGTTGCCATAAGGCAAGTATCAAAGCCCACCATGTCAAAGGTTACTCCGCCGTCCTTCAGGGCCTTGTTTATGCCACCAAGAGACATAGCGCCTGCCTGAGGGAATTTCTCATCATAGCCGTATCCGCCGGTGGATCCTCCGCCGTGATCCCAGAAGATAAGGATATTTCTGTTTGCCGGGAAGTTCTTAGATGCCCAGCTGATGTAGCTTGAGAGTGTCTCAGGCTTGGTCATGGCAACATTTCCAAGGTTGTCCTTAAGCAGTTTCATGTTGCCGTTCTTTATCTGATATATCTGGTTGGTGGAGCTTGATACAACATTGTTCTGCCACTGTCTTGCTCCGCCTGTATATACGATGAGGTTGATGTTATCGCCGAGGTT
>JAGBMP010000141.1 GCA_017634825.1 Butyrivibrio sp. | reverse complement strand
CAGAAGTACCGTAAAAATCTTAAGCCCATTCTTTTTCATAACCCGTCCTCCTCGTATATAACATCAAATAAAATGTTACCTCACTTTATGCACCCAAAAAATTAAAAAACCATAAATTTTTGAGCCCCAGGGACGGAGTCAGGGGCTCAAAATGGGTTAGGCGGCTTTGTGGGTGGAGAAGACTTTTACTGAATCGAAGAGGTGCTGGTGGTGGACGCTCTTGGCGTCGAACTTAACGGAAGTGAAGGCTGCCTGCATGATGGGGCCGGTGGCGAAGGCACAGATAAGGGTGCCGATGCCGACAGGGCCTCCGAGGAGCCAGCCGATAAAGGTTGCAAGGCTAAGAAGTGTGATGCTCACGGCGCCGATCGGAATCTTGCCTGCGCGCTTTGCAAGTGCAACAAGAAGTGTATCTCTTGGGCCGCATCCGAGTGATGCGCTCATGTAGGTGTACTGGGTGTAGGCCATGATGATAAGCCCAACGATCATCACGGGAATTCCTATAGCAAGGCTGTCGCACTTCGGCACAAGATTTATCCTGTTAAAGAGATCAACTGCCTTACCAACCACGAAGGCATCAATGAACATTGCTATTCCAATAGGCTCTTTTAGCGCGATATCAATTCCCAGTATCGCATAGGAAACTGCAACCGATGCTGTTCCGTACAGGATTCCAAAGGTCTTTGAAAGTCCCAGATTCAGTACATCCCAGGGGCCGGCGCCGATATTGGCCTGGATCGTAAGGTATACTCCAAACCCATTAACAAACAAACTGATGGCTGCAATGACCATATTAAGCAGAATATCTCTGCCGGTGCTATTTTCTTGTAATCTAGAATTCTTAAACATTTCTTATTCTTTCCAAAATATATCTATCCAAATATATCTATCCAAATATATCTTTCCAAAATCAAATCTACATATTACCAAATTCGCATTCGATTATAGCACAAAAAATTCTTTTGAGATATTTTATCAACGAAGTGCCTTGACTGGGCCCCAGGAAAGCGTTATTGTTAGCATGTGCTAACTCAAGCATAACACTACAACATATAATCACAACACAACAACGTGTACTTAAGGAGGAAAGTATGAGTAAAGTAGCAATAGTATATTGGAGCGGTACAGGTAACACACAGTCAATGGCAGAAGCTGTTAAGGCAGGCGCCGTAAGCAGTGGAGCTTCAGTAGATATGTTCACAGCATCAGAGTTTAATTCATCCATGGTTTCCGGATATGATGCAATCGCATTCGGATGTCCTGCTATGGGCGCAGAAGTTCTTGAAGAGACAGAATTCGATCCGATGTTTACATCAATCGAAGGTTCTCTTTCAGGAAAGAAGGTTGTTCTCTTTGGTTCTTACGGCTGGGGAGATGGCCAGTGGATGCGCGACTGGGAGGACAGATGCAAGTCAGACAACGCAACTCTTGTGACAGACAGCGTTATCGCCAACAACGCTCCTTCAGATGAAGATCTGGAGAACTGCTCAGCTCTCGGAAGAGCAATCGCCTGACAGGTCAGTAAGCTAACTATCATCAAAGATATGCACAAACCATAAAAGCAGCCGGGTCTTCATTTTAAGAAGCCCGGCTGCCCCCTCTTTACAGAGGTTTAAGTTTTATTCTATGTTCTTAAGCGCCACATCCAGTGGAATTCTCTTAATCCTTGCAAAATCAACCAGCGACACAAACGCATATCCTATCAGCAGATAAACCACCGTCAGCACCATTGACGAGCGATTCATATAGAATGCGAAGTACCCGTCAAGCTGAAGCATGAACGCGTGGAATATCCACACCATCAGATAATATCCAACCACAAATGCAGCAATTGCAAACACTACCACCACAATAGCCGTCGGAATAATATAGAGTGATCCGATCTCTCCGTTCTTAAAGCCCAGGATCTTCGCCATAGATATAGAGTGCTCATTCCTCTCAATGATGATCTTGGCCAAAAGATATATCAGCGACGCCGACAGTACGATAAGAGCATATTTAAATACTCCCATGAATCCGCCCATGGAGTGCATCAGCTGATTTGTTACCTTCACGATATCTTCTGAAGTGATGACCGTTGCAATATCCTGGTCATCTATATCAGTGATCTCATTTCTTGAGAAATACCCTGAGAAGTCATCGCTGTCTTTTTCAAACGCTGTATTAAAGCTCTCAGCATCAAGGAACGCTGCAATTCCTCCGTCGTAATCCACAACTCCCAGAACACTGAATTCATAGGACTTATTCTCATATTCCTCGTGAAGCGTTATCTTATCCCCTGCCTTAACTCCGAATTTCTTGGAGAAGGCGCTGGAGATATACAGTGCATCCTTCGAAGTGTCTCTTCCCAAAGAGATGTAATCGCTATCCTCGCTGATTCCATAAACCGTTACGCTCTCATCCTGGCCGCTTCCCATTCCTTCGCGGAAAGAGCTGCTCTTCTTGGGATACAGAAGATTTATCATGCTAAAACGCTCAGCAGTTTCCTCGGATGTCTCTATCACATCTCCATCAGAATTCTTACTGTCCATGAGCATGTACTGATACTCAGCAAACATCATGTCCGGTGCTGCTTTCGCGTAATGATTCAAGGAATCCGGAAGGCCGAAAGCAAAGCACATCATGAGCTCTATAAAGATTACTCCGAATATCAGCACCAGATAATTTGGTATATTCTGGAAAAGAATCCTAAGCCTGAACCTTTTTAAGAACGACCATCTCGGAAGGCGCATAGCCTTGGTCCTTCTGGTCTTTACCAGGTCGTGGCGAAGGAACTTAAGCGGGCTTAGCTGCAGTTTCTTCACGATGACAAAAAGATTTATGAAGAACATCAAAAGCAGCGGAATTATCGTGGTCTTAATAAGCGCCGTGTTGCTCCAGACTGCGTGACACTTGGGAAGGCTGTAGCTGTTGAAATACAGATAAACCGCCAGGTTCTTAAACGCCGTGTATCCCAGAACATTTCCGATCACAGCCCCGATCAGCGTTACGATAACCGGCATGGACATGTAGTGCACCACAAGTTCCGACCTGCTATAGCCCGAAGCCCTGAGAGTCCCGATGACCGAAGCCTCTTTTTCAATGGTGTTACTGATAATGATCGCAAATATAAAAGCGATAACACCGATAAGTATGTAGCAGAGAATGCTTGCGCCGACTGAATCCCCTTCAATGTCACTCACTGCGAAGTTGCTGGCCTGGCGCAGATACTCGGGAAGATAATCGTCAATCTCGTTGTCGTAAACAAGAGTCTGTGTGATCAAAGCCTTCATGAAATTCTCTGAATAGTCCTGCTGCTCCACCTTCGACTGAGGAGCCTTATCATACTTATACGCATAGCTGTAATGCACTCTGGACCGCAATCCACTAAACGCCTCAGGTGTCACCATGGCAACATCAAACCCGAAGGCATCAAACATCAGGTCTGTGTTGGACTCATGGAGCGTCAGATAATTTACATACGAAAGAAGTCCAACCACCTCGAACTCTTTTCCGCCAACGCTGATCGTATCGCCCAGCGCCACGCCCACGTTGTCAGCATGCATCCTGTCGATGGCAATTTCGTCATCCGCCTCAGGTGCACGTCCTTCGTTAAAAGAGGCTTTGTCTATCTCCGAGTCACTCTTGTAAACCCTGACAGTGGCGTCCTCTACGCCATCGCCGTTGTTATCCTCGGACTCATTTCTGTAGAAGTGTTCATATATCTTAACCGTGACCGGATCGATCTCATCATTAAGGTTGTACCTGTCTGCGACTTCGTCCCACTCCTCATCGACTTTTTTAACCACTTCTTCGTGGGCATCATCATAGGCTTCATCCACGGCTTTCTTAAACTCATCTGACTCCCTTGCTTCTTCTATTGCCTGGTCAAAAGAGCTTTCCATGGCCGCATCGATCTGCCCCTTTATCATCTCTTCATCCGTAATACCATATGCAGCACACTGGGCCCTGACAGCTTCCTCAATCTTTTCAGTCACCTGCTCATTGAGTTCGTCTTCTACAGCCTCCGCCACCTTCTTATCGGCTTCCTTGTTGCCCTTGTCGATATAGTAGCTTCTTACGTCAGCTTTTTTACCTGAGCTTATGTCATCAAGCAGGTCCTGAGACGCCTTCTTGGACAACTCAAAGCTTCCGTCCTCAAGGTTAAGCTCATCTCTTCCCGCATAAACTGCTGCCAGCATTGAATCGTGACCCACGTACATTCCGGATATAACTCCGATCATGATCACCATGAAAACGATGATAACCAAATACTTGTGCCAGTCACCTTTAAGTTCTCTTGGGATTCTCCTGATAAGAGGATTTTTCATAGCGTCTACCTCCTACCACTCCAGATCCATCGCAGAGATCTTATTTTCGTTTATATCATTATGGCGCACCACACCATCCCTTAACTTGATGACATGATCCGCCATATTTTTGATCGCCTCATTGTGAGTCACCATGATCACGGTACTGCCAAACTTGTTGTTGCACTCCTCAATAAGGGCCAGTATTTCTTTTGATGTCTTGTAATCCAGTGCGCCTGTTGGTTCGTCGCACATTAAAATGTCGGGATTCTTAACGACAGCTCTTCCGATTGAAACTCTCTGCTGCTGTCCGCCGGATAACTGGTTGGGATACTTGTACTTGTGCTTCTGAAGTCCAAGTGTGGTCAGTACCTCCTCCACATCCAGGGGATTGTCGGAGAGATATGCTCCCACCTCGATGTTCTCCTTGACGTTCAGGTTCGGGATCAGGTTGTACATCTGGAAAACATAGCCCAGGTGCTTTCTTCTGTACAGCGTAAGCTCCTTCTCACTCATCTCTTCCAGCTTGTCGCCGCCTATGCTGACAAAACCTTCATCCGGCGTATCGATTCCGCCGATGATGTTTAGAAGTGTTGATTTTCCGGATCCGGATGGCCCAAGAAGCACGCAGAATTCACCTTTTTTAACAGTGAAATTCATGCCCCGAAGGACATCCTGTCTGGCCTCTCCGGTTCCGAAACTCTTCTTTAAATCTTTGATCTCAAGAAACTGTTCTTTCATTTTTCCTCCTCATAACGCAAAGTTACCTATTGCTAACAGAATTATAATACGCTATAATTTCGTTAGCAATAGCTAACGTTACGAAAATCTTTTTCAGGGAGTTAAGTAAATGCCTGACAATATAATAGTTGAGAACTGTTCACCGACACTGGCGGGGATCAAAACAGGAAACATCTTCACAGTGGACAGATCTCTTATTACAGATATAAATGAAGAACTCAGAGAACTTAATCAGTGCTTTGCAGGAAAGGGTCTTCGGGCAATTCCTCTTAAAATATCCGATAAAAATGTCCTTCTTTATCTCTACAGACCGGATAAGCTAAAGGCCGACCTTTCCTGCAAAGAAGCCCGTGAGATCCTCCTGGCAAAGGGATATAGTTGCGAGTCTGTTGAGAGCGACATTGTCCATCTCATTAACCAGATAAGCAATCAAAACTCTTTCCCTCACGAAATAGGTCTTTTCCTGGGCTATCCTCCTGTTGATGTAAGAGGCTTCATGGAGGATACCAGAAAGGGCGTCAAGTGCGTCGGCTACTGGAAGGTTTACGGGGATAAGGAGAAGGCGGAAAAGACCTTTTCCAGTTACAAGAAGTGTACTGAAGTATATAAAAAGTGCCTGTCCGGAGGCAGACACTTATCACAGATGATCGTTAATACTACCAGAAACAGATGCGTCGCATCTTAAGGAAAAGCTGACATGAGTAACGAATACGTCATTTCCCTTTTGAAAGAAAAGGGCTTTAGGATCACAAAACAAAGAAAACTTATTATAGATATTATTCTCAGTAGCGACGGTGCTTCCTGCAAAGAGATCTACCACAAGGTAATTGCAAAAGACAATACCGTTGGAACCGCTACTGTTTATCGAATGATCAGGCTTCTTGAGGATGTCGGCATATTAAAACACGTCGACATGATCACCCTGACCGGCAAATACTAACTTCATCCCGGCCGCCGTCTGCGGAAGGAATGGTAAACTCCACGCTCTTACACTTTGCCATAGCACTCAGTCACCTTGTAGCCGAGGTCCTCGATCTCTTTTGTGATAACATCGTCCGCTATGTCTTTCTCGAAGCGTACAACTGCCTCTTTCTTTCTGAGATTAACCTTGGCTGAAGCGCCGTCTAATCTGTTGATGGTGCGCTTTACTCTGTTTGAACAATTCTCGCAATGCATTCCGTCTATCTTGAATATCGTCGTTTTTATTATGGGGCCTGTAAGCTTTTTGTCAGGCTCTTTTTTGACAGAATCGCCGCCTCCGCAGCATCCGCCCTCTCCTGCCAGATGCTTGATACTCCCTCGCAAAGCAAAAAAGAGTACCACAGCCAATATTGCTATAACCAGTGCATTTGATAACATATAAATTCCTCCTGCGGATTTTGCCCGCACTTATCTCATGGCTTTTCGTTAGCCACCACTAACAATTATAGCAATCATTCTGGTTTTTGCAAACCTCATACATTTCGCCCATATTCTTAAATCCGCCCTGAGGCAGGCAGGAGGCGCAGCTTCCGCAATTTTAGCTCTTTTAGCAATGGATTGGTGAATCAGAGATCAGAAAAGACTCAGCTGCTCGTAGTCTGTGCTGCGATCAAGCAAAGGCATCGGCTCTTTTAGAAGGTCCATGGCTGCAGACGTATCCTGAAGGTAGTCCTGCGCGTTTGCGGCTTCGATCATAACGGGCATCCTGTCGTGGACAGGTTCCATGGAGCTGTTAGGGGACGTCGTTAAT
>JAGBMP010000023.1 GCA_017634825.1 Butyrivibrio sp. | reverse complement strand
CACCAAGGATCATGCTGGTCTGCTTATCGTTCACGTTAAGAACGATAGTAGTGATCTCCGGATGCTCTTTTCTAAGTGCCTTGACGAAATTGTTCTTGGATGGGAATACTGGTGAGACAGTAACCAGTACAACCATGATCTCACCGGTGTTCTTACCTATCCTTATCAGCACATGGCGAAGAAGACCATATCCGTTGTCCTCATCAAAAGTCTTGATCTTGAAGGACTTAAGCATCCCACGTATAGTTGCAATGATTGCATCGGCTTTCTGATCCTCCAAAAGACAGCTGTCAACAGGCACAACCTCGTGGCTTCCTTCTCTGTATATTCCTGTTATGGGATTGCCCTTTCTGTCATGGTCAAATACCGCATGAACTTTGCATCTGTAGTGCTCCGGACTCTCCATTACTATGAAGGCTTCCACCTTGCAATATGGCTTTAAAAGTTCCGCCACATGAGCGTGCTTTTTGCGCAGCTGGCTATCATATGGAGTGTCGATCATCTGGCAAGCTCCGCACTTTTTGAACACAGGGCATCTGCTCTTAGCCACATCTGCCTTTGGACTCTCCTGCTTTTTAACATATGACTTTTTTGCTGTTGTCTTTTTTACCGGTGCTTTCTTCTCTGCCATGTTGTCTCCTTTACGCAAAGAATAAGCAGGAGAAATAAATCCCCTGCTCTATTTTAAAATTTCTCGTTATCTTCAGTATTGCCGATCTTGTTCTCAAATCTAAGCTCCGGCATTTCAAGGCCTGTGCTCTCTTCCTTAACTGCTTCGCTTCTTCTGCGGATGCGCTCTGTGTTCTTGAGTTCACCGTAATCCTTGTACTTGATACCCTCGATTCCCTGAGAAAGCTCTTTAGCCTTTATAAGATCGCCCTTATTGATCCTGAAAGTGCAGACTATCTTGCTGCCCTTTCTGTCGAAGATTCTCTGAAGAATTGATTTGTCCTGCCACTCGATGAAATAAGAGATACGGTGTGCCAAGAATCTCTCTTCGAGCTGCTTCTTGCTCTCTACGCTATATACCCTGCAGAAGGGTACTTCATTATTAAAGACCTGATTGTTCTGGATAATAGAAGACATATAAACCTCACTTTATTTTCTAACTAATATTAGATTATAACCCAGAAGGCGCATTCTTTCAAGAAACACAAGCAGTTTATGCTATACTTATTTTATTAAAAACATGGAGAAAACCTTATGTTCACATTTGAAAAAACACTTCCCGAAAATGTCGGAATATCCTCAGCTTCCATAAAACGCGTTCTTGAAAGGCTGGATAAAAAGGACGTTCCTATGCACAGCCTTCTTATCATGAAGGACGATAAGCTTATCTTTGAAAAATACTATGCTCCTTATACAGCTCATACTCTTCACAGGCTCTTTTCCGTAAGTAAGAGTATAACAGCCATGGCGATAGCGCTACTGCAGGAGGAAGGTAAGCTTTCCTTTGACGCCTCAATAACGGATTATTTCCCGGAATATACGGACGAGAACACTCATCCCTGGATCAGGCAGACCACAATAAGGAACATGCTCCAGATGCGCACCTGCCACGCTTCCACCACCTACAAGGTCGATATGAAATCCGACTGGGTGGAGAGCTTTTTTAAGGTAGCACCGACGCATAAGCCCGGGACCATTTTCCACTATGATACCTCTGCAGCCCACACTCTGTGCGCTCTTGCAGAGAAGCTGACGGGAATGCCAATGCTTGACTATCTGAAGGAAAAGGCTTTTAACTATCTTGATTTTTCCGGGGATTCTTATATGGTAAAAGACCCTTTTGGAGTATCCATGGGCGGAAGCGGTCTTATGGCAACTCCTATGGATCTTCTTAAGATTCTGTATCTGCTATGCAAGGGCGGAACTGTTGTATGTGGCGATGGCGTAACAAGATCTCTTTTGCCAAAAGAGTTTGTGGAGGAAGCCACAGCAAACATCAGCGATTCTCTTCCCACAGCGCCTATCCCAAGTGAAGCGCAGGGGTACGGTATGCAGATCTGGCAGAATGAGAAGGGCGGATTTGTGCTCTACGGAATGGGCGGTCAGCTTGGCATCAGTCTGCCTTCAGAAAACATGCTGATTGTGACAACTGCCGACACTCAGGGAATGGCCGGTGGAAATCAGGTTATCTACGATGCACTTTATGAGAATCTCCTTGGAAATAGTGCCGTGGCCGGCGATGGTAAAAGAGCTTTCGAAGACCTGTCAGCTTACGCTAAGAGCCTTAAAATTACGCCGCCAAGGCGTCCTGAAAACTACGGCTATACTCATACAGGAGAAGATGCTCCTGCTGGTTATGGCGATTTTAACAGAGTTTACAAGCTCGCAGAAAATCCTCAGGGATTTGATACCCTTGAGGTCAGCTTGAATCCGGATGGTCCTTCATCCCTGACTTTTACATACAAAGATAAAAATAAGGCATCCTCACTTCCCGAGAATGCCCTTAAGCTCTTGTTTGGTATAAATGATATGGCAGATGGCACTTTCCCCATCTACGGCTGCAAATACACAGCAGGCGCCGTATGGTTTAGAAGAAATGTCCTGTACATCAGATTCCATCTTATAGGAGAATCAGTAGGTTCTGTCCGCTTTGAACTGTACTTTGGAGATGACGACCTCACTGTCTTTATGAAGAAAGTTGAGGAAACATATTTCAAAGAATTCGATGGCCACCTCTACGGCTGCTAATATCAGAATCCCATGTAGACGCCGGGGATGTCGTCTTCCGTCAGATGGAAGTCGCTTCTGCCGGTGTCATTGTCTGCAGTTTCCATCTTAACTACGTTTACATATCCGTCGTTGATCATGTCCACCATGTACGGAACTATGTTTGGATCAAACTGTGTTCCTGAACCTTGCTGGATTTCCTCTATTATCTCATCTTTGTTAAGGTGTCTCCTGTATACTCTGTTGCTTGACATGGCATCATATGAATCTGCAACACCAACAATCCTTGCATAAAGCGGAATGGTATCGCCTTTCAGGCCTTCAGGATATCCGGCTCCGTCATATCTCTCGTGATGATAAAGAGCTGTCTCCCTGATACCTCTAAGAGATGTCATCTGTTTAAGCATCTTTCCACCGGCTACAGTGTGGTCCTGAATGAGCTTTCTCTCTTCGTCCGTGAGCTTACCGGGCTTATTAAGCACAGCATCGGGGACGCTGAGCTTTCCTGCATCGTGAAGAAGTCCTGCATAGTAAATATTCTGCACTTCGTCCTCAGACAGTCTCATTCTCTTGGCGATTTCCGCAGCATACATGGCCACTCTTCTGGAATGGCCTCTGGTGTAAGGGTCTTTTGCATCTATGAAACTGATGAAGGTATTCATTGACTGAAGGATGATTCGCACGTCATTCTTCTGCTTTTCGCGATAGTTCTTGAGATTGAAGTTTGATACAAAGAAGCCTACAAAAAGAGCTGCCCAGATAATGAAAGCACCATAGATTATCTTCGTAAAAATTCCTCCTGAATTTCCGCTCTTGTAGCCCCTGAAGCTGATCTGTTCCGGGTAAAAGCTCTTCTGGGTGTTTAGTACTACTCCAAAGCTTAAGCTGTCCCCCTTGGAAAAAGAGAGATTATAAAACTCAGGAGCAAATATGAGCCTTCCTTTTTCTATGTTGGCTTCAACTCCCCAGAAATTGGTTATTTCGGTGTCCTTTGGCACTGTTATGTATGCAACCCAGTTGCTGATATTGACATTGCTATCGTTATGGATCTCAAATTCATACTTAGCGATATAGCGGTTTCTTTTTACATTTTCATCGGATTTGGCCACAGATGCATAGACACCATCAGAAAGCCTTGCTCCCGTAAGGCTCATATCGATGGCGTACTCTGAAGACACATTATTGTCTGCACATACCCGTTCAACCAAATATGCAGTTATCAGCGTGACAAACACTGCAACAAATACCAGCAGTGTCTCTGTAGTCTTGTCCAGTTTCATATAAAGCCTCGCATTCTCCCGCATATTAAATTATACAAAAAAGCGCCTCTGTGTTAAACACAGATGACGCTTTTTAATGTTTTTTTAATTTTTATTTTGATTATCTCTGGATACGTCCTGATCCGTCTCCACCTGCAAGCTTCTTAACCTCATCAACTGTTACAAGGTTGAAGTCGCCCTCGATAGAGTGCTTAAGAGCTGAAGCAGCTACAGCAAACTCGATTGTCTCCTGAGGTCCGAATCCGTTTACGCAGCTGTAGATAAGTCCGCCGCCAAAGGAATCTCCGCCACCTACACGGTCAACAATGTGAAGTGCATACTTCTTGGAGAAGTAAGCCTCTCCGTCTGTATAGAGCATTGCGCTCCAGTTGTTGTCGTTAGCTGAGATAGACTCACGAAGTGTGATAGCAACCTTCTTGAAGCCGAATCTCTCTGTAAGCTTCTGAGCAACCTCGATATAGCCCTCTCTGTTGAGCTTACCTGTTGTAACATCTGTTGAAGAAGCAGCGATACCGAATACATCGTTAGCATCCTCTTCGTTAGCGATGCAAACATCTACATACTTGCAGAGCTCACCCATAACCTTTCCTGCCTTCTCCTTGCTCCAGAGCTTACCTCTGTAGTTGAGGTCGCAGGATACTGTAAGGCCGTGCTCTTTAGCCTTCTTACAAGCCTCAAGTGTGATTGCTGCAAGGCTGTCGCTTACAGCGGGAGTGATACCTGTGAAGTGGAACCACTCTGCTCCGTCAAAGATCTCATCCCAATCGAAGTCTGCAGGTACAGCCTCAGCGATTGCTGAATGTGCTCTGTCATAGATGCACTTTGAACCTCTCTGAGAAGCACCCTTCTCGTTGAAGTAGATACCTACTCTGTCACCGCCTCTTGTGATCTTGGATGTGTCAACGCCGTACTTTCTAAGAGAGTTAACAGCTGCCTGTCCAATCTCATGTGTAGGAAGCTTTGTAACATAGACTGAATCAAGTCCGTAGTTTGCAAGAGAAACAGATACGTTTGCCTCTCCGCCTCCGAATGTAGCTTCCAGGTGATCAACCTGAACAAATCTTAAGTAGTTATCAGGCTGCAGACGCAGCATGATCTCACCAAATGTAACAACTTTCTTTGCCATAGCTTATTCCTTTCATATATCTGTGTAAATAAATTTTATTGTTCACTAAATCAGTCGTTCTTAGCAAGGTGAACAGCAAATCCGCCGAAGTCATCAGCAAGATATGCAACCTTAAGATGATTGTCAGCATCATATGAGAAAGATGTCTCATCAAACTTAACGCCCTGTCTTCCAAGGTGATATACTGCTCTGTCGATGTTGTTGCAGCCGATTGCGATATGTCCGCATGTTCCGCGGCCCTTTGACTTCATAACCTCTACTGCTGAACCTGCAAATACAGAGGAATTGCCAACCTTCTTGGTAAGGCCGAAGAGTGCATCAAACTTATCTGCAACAGACTCAGCTGCCTCTGCGCTATCCTGGTTGATACCGATATGCTTAAGCTTAAAGCCAAGCATTGCATTTACAGCATCTCTTGTCATTGCCTCGATTTCATCGAACTTGCCGGCTGAGATAAGGTCTTTTTTAACCATCCAGCTTCCGCCGCAGCAGAATACCTTGCCAAAGCTGAGGTAGTCATTTAAGTTGTTCTTATTTACACCACCTGTAGGCATGAAGTGCATTTTGGTATAAGGTGCTGCCATAGCTTTGATCTTGGCAATTCCACCATTCTGCTCAGCAGGGAAGAATTTTACGCAGTCAAGACCAAGCTCAATTGCCTGCTCAACCTCACCGGGTGTAGCTGTTCCCGGAACAACCGGTACACCGATTGACTGAATATACTCAACGTTTGCTCTGTTAAAGCCGGGGCTTACGATGAACTTAGCGCCTGCAGCCTTAGCTCTGTCAGCCTGCTCAGCATTGAGCACTGTACCTGCACCAACAATCATCTCAGGGAATTTGGTTGAAATGATCTTAATTGCTTCCTCAGCAGCTGCTGTACGGAATGTAACCTCTGCTGCAGGAAGTCCTCCGTTAATAAGTGCCTGAGCAAGAGGCTCAGCGTCCTTAGCATCGTCAATTGCGATTACAGGAACAATACCGATCTTATAAAGTTCTTCACAAATCTTATCCATGTTCTTATGCCTTTCTTTAATAAAAAATAATTACTGTGCTGTGCTCTCGTCGATATCTGTGAACTTGGAAGGATCAAGGTTTCCGGGATCCTGTCCGATGTAAGCTGAGATACCGCCGTCGATATAAACAACCTGGCCGTTGATGAAATCAGAAGCAGGAGATGCAAGGAATACTGCAAGTCCCATAAGGTCTTCTGTTCTGCCCCATCTCTGAGCAGGTGTCTTTGAACGAATGAATCTGTCGAATGGATGCATTGATCCATCAGGCTGTTTCTCACGAAGAGGAGCTGTCTGAGGTGTTGCGATGTAGCCGGGTCCAATAGCGTTGCACTGGATGTTGTACTGACCATACTCAGAGCAGATGTTTCTTGTGAGCATCTTAAGTCCGCCCTTAGCAGCTGCATAAGCAGATACTGTCTCACGTCCGAACTCAGACATCATTGAGCATGCGTTGATGATCTTACCTGATTTCTTCTCCATCATTGAAGGAAGAACTGCCTTTGAGCAGATGAATGGACCTGTAAGGTCTACGTCGATAACCTGGTTCCACTGCTCAACGCTCATCTCATGCATAGGAATTCTCTTGATGATACCTGCATTGTTAACGAGAATGTCGATTGTTCCAACTTCCTTCTCTACAGTTGCAACAAATTCCTGAACCTGATCTTCCTTAGTTACGTCACAAACCTTACCGAAAGCCTTGATGCCTCTCTTCTCGTACTCAGCAAGTCCCCTGTCAACAAGTTCCTGGTTGATATCGTTGAATACGATCTTAGCTCCGCTCTCTGCATAAGCTACTGCATATGCAAGTCCGAGGCCGTATGATGCGCCTGTGATCCATGCTACCTTACCCTCAAGTGAAAAGTTCTTTAAAAAATCTGACATTATTATACCCTCCTATTTGTATTGTTTATTGATTAGAGAAGATCCTGCATTGCGCAGTCATCCATATCGTCGAAATCCTGGTTCTCTCCTACCATTCCCCAAATAAATGTGTAGGCCTGTGTTCCGCATCCTGAGTGAATTGACCAGCTTGGGCTGATAACAGCCTGCTCGTTTCTCATGATGATGTGTCTTGTCTCTGTAGGTTCGCCCATGAAGTGCATAACAAGTGCATCCTCAGGGATATCGAAGTAGAGATAAACTTCCATTCTTCTGTCATGTGTATGGCATGGCATTGTGTTCCATACCGATCCGGGCTTAAGCTCTGTCATGCCCATTTCAAGCTGGCAGGTCTCAACCTGACCGGGAAGAATGTACTTGTTGATAACTCTATGATTGGCCTGCTCGAGGCTTCCAAGCTCTTTCTTGTTTTCATCCTTGATGATAACAACGCCTTCTTCAGGTGTTCCCTCTCTCTTAATGAGAACTGTGGGATATGTCTTATGAGCAGGTGCACTGTTGATGTAGAACTTAGCAGGCTTTCCGGAATCCTTGCTGGCAAAAGAGATGTCTTTTGCTCCCATTCCGATGTACATGCCCTGCTTATAATCAACCTCATACTTCTTGCCATCGATGGTGATAACTCCGGCGCCTCCGATGTTGATGACACCCATCTCACGCCTCTCTAGGAAATACTCAGCTCTGAGCTCATCTCCTGCAGTAAGCTTCAGCTCTTTGTTAACCGGTACTGCTGAGCCTGTGATGATCCTATCGATATGGCTGTATACAAGCTTGATGTCATCAGACTTGAACAGGTCATCGATCAGGAACTCGCTGCGAAGTCTTGCTGTGTCGTAGTACTTCTCATCCTTGGGCGAACATGCTGTTCTAAGTTCCATATAACCCTCCATTGAATTGAATCTGTGAAATATGATTTACGGATTGCTCTGCTACGCTTCTACAATCCTACAAGTACCATCTTAATGTAAACAATATTCATTTTCACTTCATTATTTCATCAAAAAGTTGCAAATCTTGACCATATGTAAGTGCTTTCATGTATTTTACATTTTAACATGTAATAACAAGTTTTGCATTGCAAAACTTGCAAAAATTATCTGTCACTGAAGTGAAAATAAATATTTTCTAAATATTTCGGAAATTGTATATACATGCAAAAAAATTGATGCTAGAATTCAAAACTGTTGTAAATATTCGTTTCCAATGAGGAGGAAAAATTATGAAAAACAAAGCATTTAGGAGAATCGTAACCGGTCTTGTTGCCGGAGCAATGTGCCTTAGCCTTGCAGCATGCGGAAACAAGGATGTTAAGCAGGAAGTTGCTGAGACTACAGAAGAGGTGGCTGAAGGTGCTGAAGAAGCCGGCGAAACTGCTGAAGATGACGGCGGCATGATGAGTGTAGAGGATCAGATCAAAGCAGTTCAGGCAACACTCACTTATATGGGTGGTCTTAAGACAGCTGATGATGCAGCTAAAAAGATTGAACTGTGCATGTTCAGAAACGACAACGGAGATATCATTTATATTCTCTCAGATGAAGGAAGTCTCGATTACGGCATGTGGACAACAGAGGATGCACAGACAGCAGACGGTCAGACCTATGTCAAGCTCATCGGTGGTATGTCTGAGTACGGCTACTACTTCAATGATGACCTTGTTACAGGAATCATCGTTGATCCCGAAGGAAATGTCTATGACGCTGTTGAGCTCGATGAAACAGCATCAAGAGAGTATGTAAGCAAAACACTTGGTGGCTGATAAGGCAGACCAAAGTAAGCCCAGAATTACAAAAAAGTATAAAAAATGTGCAATCCCTGTTTGAGGGATTGCACATTTTTGATTGCTTTAATTATTATGCATTTACGATTTTACCAAAGTCAGGCTTAAGTGAAGCACCGCCGATGAGACCACCGTCGATGTTAGGCTTTGAAAGAAGCTCAGCAGCGTTGCCGGCGTTCATTGATCCGCCGTACTGGATACGAACTTCATCAGCTGTAGCCTGGTCATAGAGCTTAGCGATGAGCTCACGGATAAGTCCGCAAACTTCCTCAGCCTGATCAGCTGTAGCTGTCTCGCCTGTTCCGATAGCCCAGATAGGCTCGTAAGCGATAACAAGCTTCTTAACCTGGTCAGCTGTTACTCCGCTAAGATCCCATGTGATCTGTCTCTCGATCCACTCCTTGTATGTGTCAGCCTTACGAAGTGCAAGGGACTCGCCACAGCAAAGGATTGGTGTAAGGCCTGATGCGAATGCCTTCTTAACCTTCTGGTTGATAAGGATATCGTTCTCGCCGAAGATATCTCTTCTCTCTGAGTGTCCGATGATAACATACTCTACACCTGCATCCTTGAGCATAGGAGCTGAAATCTCTCCTGTGAAAGCGCCCTTGTCCTCGATGTAGAAGTTCTCAGCACCAACATGTACGTTTGTGCCCTTTACAGCCTCAGCAACTGCACAGATATCAATAGCAGGTACACAGTAAACAACGTCTACGTCATCATTCTTTACAAGATCTTTAAGCTCTGCACAAAGAGCTACTGCCTCGCTGGGAGTCTTGTTCATCTTCCAGTTTCCGGCGATTATTCTTCTACGTGCCATTTATTTAACCCTCCAATTATTATGCTCGATCGTCTGCAGCGTAAACGCCGGGAAGCTTCTTGCCCTCAAGGAACTCAAGAGAAGCTCCGCCACCTGTTGAGATGTGGCTCATCTTGTCAGCGTAGCCAAGCTGGTTAACAGCTGCTGCACTGTCGCCGCCGCCGATGATT
>JAGBMP010000140.1 GCA_017634825.1 Butyrivibrio sp. | reverse complement strand
TGGAATGTGGGTATCCTCATCTTCCTGGTTGTTCTGGGAAGCATGGTTATGCTCATGAATCGTGCAGGTGGTTCTGCAGCCTTCGGAAAATGGGCGGTAGAACATGTTAAGACCAAGGTCGGTGCTCAGTGTGCCACAATTTTGCTGGGTGTTCTGATCTTCATCGATGATTATTTTAACTGCCTCACAGTAGGTTCTGTTATGAGGCCTCTTACCGACAAGCACAAGATTTCAAGAGAAAAGCTCGCATACCTCATCGACGCAACTGCAGCACCTGTCTGCATCATCGCACCTATTTCTTCATGGGCAGCGGCTGTTACGGGCTTCGTTGACGGGGCAAACGGACTGACTCTTTTTGTGAGGGCTATTCCCTATAATTTCTATGCCCTCCTTACCATTGCAATGATGTTTACACTCACATTTGCTGATTTCGACTTTGGTCCCATGAAGAAGGTTGAGAGAGATTCGTTAAAAGAGCTTAAGGACATGGCAGCAGGAAAAGAGCCTGCTCCGGGTATGTCAGGTGCAACAGATCAGCCTCATCCTCCCGTTTCTACCAAGGGTAAGGTAATACATCTGGTACTTCCCATCGTTGCACTCATCGTCTGCTGTGTCATCGGCATGATCTATACCGGCGGATTCTTTGAGGGCGAGAGCTTTATTGATGCTTTCTCAAATTCAGATGCTTCAGTCGGACTGGTTTACGGGTCTGTTGCAGCTCTTTTGATAACACAGATATTCTTCATGGCTACCAAGGTACTCAACTTCACAGAGTGCATGAACACAATTTCAGAAGGATTTAAGAGCATGGTTCCCGCCATCCTCATCCTTACATTTGCATGGACGCTTAAGTCTATGACTGATTCACTCGGTGCAGCTGATTATGTTGCCGGAATGGTGCAGAACGTAGCCGGAAACGGTGCATTCATGAACTTCCTGCCTGCTATTGTATTTGCAGTAGGCGCATTCCTTGCATTTGCTACAGGTACATCCTGGGGAACCTTCGGAATCCTTATCCCCATCGTAGTTAATGTATTTGGCGGCGATATGAACAACGAGCTCATGATCATTGCCATTTCTGCATGTATGGCAGGCGCTGTATGCGGAGATCACTGCTCACCTATTTCAGATACAACCATCATGGCAAGTGCAGGAGCTCAGTGCAATCACATAAGCCATGTTTCAACTCAGCTTCCCTATGCACTTACAGCTGCTATTGTTTCAATGGTTGCATATATCTTTGCCGGCTTTATCAGAAACTGGCTCATCTGTCTGCCAATAGGCATTGCTCTTATGGTAGTTACGCTTCTGGCAATTAAAAAGGCAGATATTTAGGAGTCTGAAAGATGGTCAAAATTGATCTGATAACGGGTTTTCTGGGATCCGGAAAGACAACATTCATTAAGGAGTATGCAAAATACCTGATCTCAAAGGGTGAGAAGATATGCATTATTGAGAACGACTACGGCGCCGTGAACATCGATATGGTGATGCTCCAGGACCTTCTGGGCGAGAGCTGTAATCTTGAGATGATCGTGGGCGGAGATGGAAAAGAGGCCCACAGAAGGCGTTTTAGGACCAAGCTGATATCCATGGGCATGAGCGGATACGACAGAGTGCTGATCGAACCTTCCGGCATCTATGATGTGGACGAGTTTTTTGATGTTCTCTATGACGAGCCTTTGGACAGGTGGTACGAGATAGGAAATGTTATTTCTCTGGTGGATGCCAAGGCTGTTTTTGACCTGGGAGATTTTGAGAGATATATCTTTATGTCGGAGATCGCCTGGGCCGGGAAACTTGTCTTTTCCAAGATATATGAAGATTCTGATGCCGGAAAAGTTTTGGATGCGGTCAACAGGATCATGGAGGAGTTCGGAGGCAGGAGATTTGATGCCGAAAAAGACATTATCTTTCGCGCTCCGGGTACTGCCGGATATGATGGTAAAAATCCCTTTGAGCTTTTGACGGCAGAGGACTTTGATGAACTTTCCGGCTGCGGTTATCGTCATGCTTCCTACGTCAAGCTCCCGATAGAAGATAAGCAGTTTACTCCGCTTTTCTACTTCGATGTAGCTATGCCTTCAGACAGGCTGAGAGAGATTGCAAAAGGTCTTTTGACCGATAAAAAGGCAGGCCATGTTATAAGGATAAAGGGCTTTGTTCAGATATCACCGGATGCTCAGGTGGAGCTTAATGCCACGGAAAAAGAAATTAAGACGTCGCCCATAGTAAGCAGCAGAAATGTGCTTATCGTCATCGGAGAGAGACTGGACAAGGAGTATATTAACAGTATTTTTAAGGACTACTGCTCAGTGGTGTCATTGTAGAAAAAAGCCATCCTCGGAGGATATCCCCAAGGATGGCATTTTTTATTATTTCTTTTTAGTTGCCCTGTATTGCTTAACTCTTTCCTTGTCTGCTTCAGTCAGGTCACTGTTGCGTTTATAATCTCTGATTTTATCTTTGGGGAATTTACTACTGCCCAATTTGCGGAATGACTGTAAGAGAGTAAAAACTCCGCCAAGGTATTTGTTCTTGTACACTTTATCTACCTGATCATCGATAGATTTGTTAGGATCAATGTTTGGCAAATTTCCTTTTGACTTATCTGCATGGTGTTTATATATTGCCATTGCTTCTACAGTTTGATTCACCATAGATACAGCTGATGTAAACACGTCAAAATCCGGGTTGTCGAGCATATACAATTGCAGAGCATCATTATTATCCATGGCTCTGTTCATGCTCAGAACTTTTGATTCCAGGAACTGTAACGTCTTATATCCGCCATTTTCGATAATGTTATCGATATATTTGTCGAGTTTTTCCTTATAAGCTACGACTGCTTTATTTTTCGAAAAAATACCCTCTTTCTCCAGGAGGTCAAATTCATTATCAGACGGAAACGGAGGCAGTTCAACATTTTCCCAGGCCTTTGGAATAAATTCTGTAATTGCATCATCTAATTTATTAAGATCACCTTCCTTAACGGCTTCCAGAACATCCAGATTATGCCTAAGGTTTTCCTCATCCTCTTCGGTGGCAGGTTCGTAAGTGTCATCGTAATTAACCATTCTGAAATATACGGCAACATCTCTGTCCGCAGATCCGGAGCTTTTCATCTTTATCTTGTCACCTGCAAGTTCTTCTTCGCCTCCGAAATCCTTTGCTATACTGTCATAGGCCGCCTGAATTTTGGGATCATATCTTTGTCCGTAGTATAGCATTTTGTTTGACTTATATATTTCATAACCTTTTTCCGTAAATTTGGGATCAACCTTTTGAAATTTTTTGAACTCCTTTTCACTAAGGCTTTCTTCATCAACGTGGTTGTTATCCGGAAAATCACTCTTCATTTTGTTAAAGGATTCAGAATATTCCTTAAGATATTGCTCTATAAGCGGTCTGGTTTCCTTCTCTTTATTCGCCCGATTTTTTTCCAGCTCCTTCTTATGTTCGCCTAGCTCTATCATATCCGCTCTGGTAGGATTTTCTTTAGTATTCTGAGCATCGTAAGTCTGGATCTGCGAGTGACCTTCTTGTGTCAGGTCAAGATAGTAGGTCATTTCCATATAGCTAAAGGCAATGTTCTTCAGCTGATTGCATTGCTTTTTCATGATCTGGAATTCAGCATTCTCATTAAGAGCTTCACCTACTTCAGGATAACTATCAGTCAGATCCTCAATTGCAGACTGCCTTCTAAAGACATCCAACCATTTCTCGGAGTTTTGCATAAATTCATTCTCTACCCAGTCCTTGACCCATTCAAAGTTTGCATTCTGAGGAGGAGCAGGGAGTTTTATATCCTTATATAGTCCGAGAAGTTCCTTTTTAGCTAATTCTGTTGTCCTTGCATGGTCTTCGTTTTCAAAAGCCAATAATATATCGGTGTTCCACTTATCGTTCAAATAATCCTGATCGGAAACAGGCTTATACTCAGGAGTATAATGTACTTTTCTGAGAAGAGAAGCAGGAGTACGGGTAATGCTATAAGGATATAATTCTTGTAGATTTGGATCCTTATAGATATCGTGAATCATATTATTTGCTTTGTAAACTTTATATACGTCAGGACTTAGCAGATCATTCCTGTAACGCTTGAAATAGTCATATTCCTCGGTATTCGGCAAATACTCCTTATCTACTAAATAATCTGTCATGCTGCCAAGATATTCAGTATAAAGATCTAGGTTGTTAGAAAGCCGGTTAATCGCAACGGTATCTTTTTTATCCACCTCTTTTTGCGTATAAATAGAGGGACCGCTGCTATTAACTTTTATCAAATGCTTAGTGCTAAGATATGCTTCAACATAATCACCAAGTTTATTTAGAGCATTAACTCTGACTTCAATAGCGTCATTCTTTTTGCAAACCTCGGTGACAACAGCTTTTTCTTGTTTCATCAGGTCATCAAATGCTTTTGCTCTTCTTGTATAGTCTAAAATTTCAATAAGGCGCTCTTTTTTCATAAATGCGCCTGATTCAAGCTCCTCTTTAGAAGGGAACTTAAAATTCTCTGCAAATTTGGGGAGATTTTCCCTTATATATTTTCTTCTTGCAGTCTTATCAGCATCTGTATTTTTGGTCCAAAGCCTGATACAGGTCTGATTATTTTTAACTATTTCCTCGTCTTTGGGTGTAACCCCCTTCACTTCTATTTTTTTGGTAAGGTTATTTTCACCTTTTATTTTTGTTTCAGTAAAATTGCAATTCTGAAGGAAGAATGAATGTGCACCGTCTAATATACCTGAATGTTGGCGAATAGTGTCTATTCCTTTACCGCGCGCAACCGCTCTTTTCAGATATTCACTATTATTGAGGTTGTAGGCGTCCTGGACGATGAGGCTGAAATAATAATCACTCTCTGTAAAATCAGGACTTTGCATCTTGAGTTCAGCGTAATCTGTTTTCTGTTCATTAGTAAGAGGCGGTGTAAGAGTGGCAGAAGAAGCATCTTTCTGATCAAATCCTGCAATTGTTATCAGAGGCTTTACGCGTTTTTTGTCATTATTTTTCCTTATTTCAATGGCTTTTTTAACCTTGTTATAGCGCGCGTATTCCCCAATAGCACCTACCTGAGTAAATTGTTCAGATCTAAACTGGTTATTTCTCGCCCAGCGCCCCCTTGAGTCCTTATGATAACTATATCTGGGGTCGCTTTCAAACTGATATTTCGGTTCGCCTTTTTCGGACCAGGAAAACTGAATTCCATAGTCCTGCCGGAGCAGACCATCAATAGTCTTGTCCACATAAGTCAAATATGTGAGCTTGGCCACAAACTCAGGATGACTACGCTTGTATTCTTTTATGTGGGCAGGTAAATCC
Organism: Butyrivibrio sp.; assembly: GCA_017634825.1. Lineage (GTDB taxonomy): Bacteria > Bacillota > Clostridia > Lachnospirales > Lachnospiraceae > Butyrivibrio. Next base: position 21,516 of record JAGBMP010000140.1, on the reverse strand, counting down.
TCAGAAGTATAGTACTTAAGCCCACCTTTGAACAGGTTATAGTAGTCACCGAGGTGTTCCGTGATGTATTTGGCAAGGTTTTCCTTGGTGAGCTCACCCGGAGTAGGAACGGGCAATTTATCAAATCGCTCAATAGCCTTCAGCTCCAGGTCTTTGAGTGTTTCTTTGGCAACCGGATCGTTTGATTTTGCAAGCTGTTCGGCATTATCATACTTTTGGTTCCATTGTTCTTTTTCGATTTCGCCTTTGCTTATTGGGGCTTGGTTTGCATCTGTAAGAACAACCTGATGCGGCCAGGTTTCCTCGCTGTTTTCCCAAACTATTTTGCTAAGGTCGGCCGTGAGTTTTGCTTTTACCATATCGCAGGGGCCGTGTTCCTTATATTCATTCATTTTATTGCGGTAGTAGTTATCATTAAAGTTATTCTTATTTCTCCATTCTTCAGAAACAGAGGGCGCATAACGGGAAACCTTCTGCTGGGCGCTATCAATATCTGCCTGCAAAAGTTCCAGCTGATAATTAAGATTGTCGACCATCTGGTGATCTATGACCAGCTTTGAATTTTCCTCTTCTATGAGATGTTCAAGCTGATCCTTAAGAATCATATAACATGAGAGCTTTGCTCTGTTTTTCAGGTAATCTTCGTGCTTGCTGCTCTTTGACTTGGTGACCGCAGCATGACTCATAGCACTTATGCGGGCTTCCATGATATCCTTTCTGGCAAAATATTTGTCAAAAGAATTCATGGAGGCATCATTTGCTTTAAGCTGCTCCATCAAATCACGCATCCTCAGGAACTCTGCTGATGCTTTGGCTGCATTTTTCTGACGCTTATTGGTCCAGCGATTTGAGTAAACTCTTGAAAAGGGCTTAATTCTTTCTCTTGGATTAGATGCCAATCTGTTATACTTGTTTGCCTTGGCCTCTGCCAATCTGGTATCCGTAAAATAATATTCAGTGCGCAGTTTAAAGTCCTCTGCGCCGCCCTTGTTTCTGTCTTCAAATTTCTGTGCCAGCTGGGTTGCATCATAATCAAATATTGAAGTAGTCTGATCTTCGTTTGGTAATTCAAGCTCCTTATTTGTCTTTTGGGCATAAAAATTATTGAGAGCCTGGTTCTCTTCATTGCGCTGTTCCTGTTGCCTTTTTGCTTCTTTATATCTCTCGAAACCGTCCATTGTTTACCTCCGTTTTTATGATTAGTATTCAGCTTCGTAAATCAGTGCAGTCTTAGCTTTGGGGAAAAGATGATCAGCCATTTTAGTGGAGGCTTCATTCATCGCATCAAAGGTAAGTTGTGCACCGGGAAAGAACAGTTCAATCTTTGCAACTGTATCCGAAAGAAGTTCCATAAGACCCTTTGGATATTTGCCATACAGATAAGAAAGTTCAAGATTGCCACCGGGAAGCTTGGTCATGATGATAAGATCAAGGAGGCTATTCTTTGCAAACACGCAAAGGCAAAGATTCTGCTCACAATTTTCCTTCCACTTGTCATAATCTGAAACGGTATAGGTTTCCTCATACTCAAGCTTTGCAAGAATTCTTTTCTGTTCATTTAATGGTCTGTCAAAGAATCGTTCTGTGCTTACATCTTTGCCGGAAGATTTATGTAAAGAAGATATGTCTCTGATATCGCTTGGGGTGATGTAATATCTCTTGTGGGAGAAATCCGTAAGAATATCCGGCAGAGACAGGAAAAATGCATATAGAGAGTTTTTCTCGTCGTATTCAAATCGGGCAGTAATGGGATATCTGTCACCTGTTTTCATGACGATATCAATGACCTTATTTATCAGAGCTTTTCCTATTCCGCGGAGTCTGAATTCTTCGTCGACATAGATCCAGTCGATCACATATTCAAAGCCTACCAGTGAAAATGAAACTGCTCCAAGGCAGCCTTCATCCTCATCAAAGGCTCCGATCGATACCCGGTTATCGGCTATCTCCAGTCCATCGGGTATAACCGGCATAAAGAAATTGAAATTATCTTCGGTTATCTGCAGAAAATTAATCTCCATAAGTACTCCTTTTTTGTGTATTCATAAGATATTCACCAGAAAAAGAATGTACCTATAATTTTATATCAATTCCCTGGGAGGTTGACGGTTTTTAGATAAATTTCATAATTATTCGCCATAACAAAATGGGAGCCTCTGCCTCTGCAGAGACTCCCATTTTTAGAGGGTTGTATTATGTGGAGTGGATCGCTCTAAAATGAGCGAGAAAGGAATTAACTAATTAAAATCAAAGTGCCTCGTCAAGCATCTTGGCAAGATTTGCCTGTGACATTGCACCTGTGCTGCTGCTGAGTACTTCGCCATTCTTGAATACGATGAAGCTGGGGATGGACATTATGCCATATTTAGCAGCAATAGCGTTGTTCTCATCCACGTTGAGCTTACCAACCTTAACCTTGCCTTCGTAGGCTTCAGCCATCTTCTCAACAACAGGCATCATCATCTTGCAAGGGCCGCACCAGTCAGCATAAAAATCTACAAGAACGGGTGTATCACTACCAAGTACTTCTGCATCAAAATTTTCTTCTGTGAATCTGTATTCCATATCTATAACCTCCGATTTGTATGTTTTGAAAATTGTTGTATGTGGTGTTTTTGTGTTTTGTTTGCTTCTGTGATCTTAATTTAACATATCGCAATTAAATTGTCAACAATTAAATTGTAAATATTTTTGGAAGTGTTATAATAGGCTTGTAACTGCTGATTGAATCAGGAGGTGAGCGAAATGATAAGAGTATATCACTCAGGATATGAAGAAATAAGAGAGCCTGATGTTCACAGAGGCCGTAAGAATGCAGATCTGGGACAGGGCTTTTATACTACAGATAAAAGAAAATTTGCATGCCGATGGGCCAGAGAGAAGACCGGGGCTGATATTTATGTCAATACCTATGAACTTGAGCTAGAGGGCCTTAATATAAAGAAATTCGAGAGAAATGAAGAGTGGTTTAGATATGTCTTTTCCAATAGAAGATCTCTGCCTGACTATCTCTCTGAATATGATGTGATAATGGGTCCGATTGCCAACGATACGATATTTGACACTCTGGGAATCATGACAAGCGGATATTTGTCGGATGACGAGGCTATGAAGCTTTTGTGCATCGGGCCTTGCTATCAGCAGATCACTTTAAAGACTTTGAAGGCAGCAGAGCATCTTAGGTTTGTGTCTTCGGAGATTCTATCCGGAGCTGATATTGAAGCAAATAAAAAAATAGCAGAAGCTGATGGAGAACAGTATCTGAGCGGGTTTGCAAGGGTAATGGAGGAATTAAACTAATATAATTCGCCAATTTTGTTGTTCTATTGGTACAAAAGTCCTGTATAATCTTATTTGTATAAAAAATTAATTGTTATATGAAAGGGGAAAAATTATGGACGATTATGCAGTATTTGCAGCACTTGGAGGATTTCTTGTAGTTCTGTTCATCATCGCCGTTGCTGTTTATCTTGTTGACGCGATCGGAAGATACAAGTACCTCAAGGTTCGCAATTATCAGAATGCATGGATGGGCTTTATTCCATTCGCAAATATCTATGCATGCGTAGAAGCTACTTACGGACCTTGCAATTTTATCAACCTCTACGGATGGAGAGCTCCGGCTTCAATTCTCAAGCTTTGGGCAGTAGTTGTAGCGGTTCTGACATATGTAGTTAATCTTATACCTTATGTCGGAGGCGTTCTTGCCTTAGTAGTAACAGTTCTCAACATTGCCTTCCTGGTACAGCTGTTCAAGGATATGCTTGAGAGACTTGATGATCCTCAGACAACAGGATTTGCAATTTTAGCAAATATCATTACTATCATTGCTTCAATCAAGCTCCTTGCTTCATCAAGCGCTCATGCACCTGCATCTCAGGACTGGATGACAGATGCAAGAGTTCTTACTTCACAGCAGACTCTTGACGGACCACTCAGCTTCCTGAATGGCTCAAACAACAATCAGGGCCAGCAGTAAATTGAATTTTTGAAGAGCGTGACACCAATCGGTGCCACGCTCTTTTATTTGCGCCAAACAGTTGTGGGGCACGGAAGGATGAGGCTGTGAAACCTGCCGTTAAGTTTGCTATAATATATCTGTCAGCACAGTGGGGAGGCGACAGTAATGGATCAAGAAACAAAACAAGAAACAAAACAAGATACAAAACAGGATGTAAAGAAGATTACCAACCAATTAGCCTTTGTTGGCATTTTGGGAAATGTTTTCCTGGCAGTATTTAAACTGATAGCAGGTATTGTGGGACATTCCACAGCAATGCTATCAGACTCGATACATACGTTATCTGATGTAATCGCCACATTTATCGCTTATCTTGGAGTGATTCTTTCAAGGAAAAAAGCTGATGACAAGCACCCATACGGACATGAGAGGCTTGAATGCGTAGCATCACTGATATTATCGTTCATTCTTTTTGCAACCGGCGTAGAAATCGGAAAGAAGTGCATTACAGCAATAGCCGACGGAAGCTACAAACAGCTGGCAATTCCCGGAATGCTGGCGGTTATCGCAGCTCTTGTTTCAATAATAACGAAGGAAGCCATGTTCTGGTACACCATGCGTTATGCCAAGCTTCTTAAATCAAGCGCCTTTAAAGCCGATGCATGGCACCACAGGTCAGATGCCCTATCATCAATAGGAGCTTTGATCGGTATCGTTGGAGCCCGTCATGGATTCCCGGTCCTGGATCAGGTGGCAGGTATCCTGATCTGTCTGATGATCATGTGGGTAGCCATTGAGATATTCAGAGGTGCAGTTGACAAGATGCTTGATACATCCGCAGACAAAGAGGTAGAGATCAGGATAAAAGACCTTGTGTACAACTTCTCAAGAGATGAGAATCTCGGGGTAGGAGTTGACCTTTTAAGGACCAGGACCTTCGGAGAGAGGGTATATGTGGAGATGGAGATAAATGCCGACGGAAACCTAACGCTCCAGCAATCCCACGATATAGCTGAGAGAGTTCATGACGAGATAGAAAAAGAGTTTCCTGAAGTCAAACACGTTATGATCCATGTGAATCCGACAGGTTACAAGCATCACGAGGAAGAAAAGCTTTAGCTGATATTCCAGCTGGAGCAAAATCTCTTTGACAGCTTTTTTGATGCTCTGATCTGTCTAATGATCTTATTCATCAAAGAAGCTTGTTGGCTACTCTGTGCTCTGCCTTACCTGTCTGGTAGAAGTGTGTAAAGAGTGCGTCGCCGTTTGTTCCAAATGCATTCTGGAGATCAGGATAGTTCATGTAGTAGTCGTATGCATTGAACTCAGAGTTGTTATTTGTGTACCACTTAAGAGGAGCTGCCATATCTGCTTTCTGGCCATAGGTTGGATCGATGTTCTGTACGTAAACTTCGATGCAGTCGTAAAGGTTCTTCTCAGATACGTTTTTATCATCTACGTAGAAGTAGAACATAACGTTCTTTGTCTGCTCATCGGGTCCGATGTGAAGTACTACATGCTGTGATCCGGATTTCTCGGAACACTCGATGTAAGTCTTGCTGCTGGTGTGCTCACCTACGAAAGCGTCGTAATTGTAGTTTGCTCTGATCCAGAGATCTTGTGTTGATCCTGCGTCCATTGATACACAGCACTGTTCAAAATCGAAGTAATCAGGAATATCACTGTATGCAAATGACTTGAAGTTAAATGCTGTGATGGTAAGAGCGATAATAAATGCTGCTGCGATAATCTTTTCAATCTGTTTTCTCATAATGAACACCTCCATATTTTTTTCATAATCTGTTGTTTACTAAAGTCTCTGTTTTTTAGTCTTTAGTTATCTCTCTTGTTTGATTCTGATTACACTATACTCTTCTGTTTGTCACAGATTTATCACACCCTTTTTTGTTGCCACACAGGCCAAGATTTGTTATTATGTTCGTGTTTGTGGCAGTTTTTTTTCTTATATAAATAAGAGGAGAAATATGAAGGATATAAACAGGACTGAAAGCTATAAGCACCTTGGGGAAGAGTGCGGTGTATTTGGCATGTATGACTTTGACGGAGGAGATGTTGCAGACTCCATCTATTACGGACTGGTTTCGCTTCAGCACAGAGGCCAGGAGAGCTGTGGTATCGCTGTCAGTGATACAAAAGGTCCCAAGGGCAAGATACTCAGCTATAAAGATATGGGCCTTGTAAATGAGGCTTTTACTCACGAAGATATTGATAAACTTAAAGGGGATATCGGCGTCGGACATGTGCGCTATTCCACTGCAGGAAGCAGCACAAGAGAAAATGCCCAGCCCCTTGTTCTTAATTATGTAAAGGGAGCCCTGGCGATGGCGCACAACGGCAACCTTATTAACGCACCGGAGCTTCGGCATGAACTTGCTTATACCGGTGCTATTTTTCAAACTACCATCGATTCTGAGGTCATTGCCTATCACATCGCAAGAGAGAGGCTTCTGTGCCACTCAGTTGAGGAAGCGGTTGGAAGAGCAATGCTCAAGATAAAAGGCGCATACAGCCTGGTCATCATGTCTCCCAGAAAGCTCATAGGGGCAAGAGACCCCTACGGCTTTAAGCCTCTGGTAATAGGAAGAAGAGAGAATACTTATGTCCTTGCTTCCGAGACCTGCGCCCTTGATACCATCGGCGCAACCTTCATAAGAGATGTTGAGCCCGGAGAGATAGTTACTATATCTCCTGAGTACGGGATCAAATCAGATAAGAGCCTGTGCATAGAGCATGACAAGCAGGCCAGATGTATATTTGAGTTTATTTACTTTGCAAGGCCGGACAGCACCATAGACGGAATCAGCGTTTACGATGCCAGGATCGCAGCAGGAAGATTTCTTGCCAAGGATTCACCGGTGGATGCCGACATGGTCGTAGGTGTTCCGGAGTCCGGAAACGTGGCAGCCCTTGGCTATGCCCTTGAGTCAGGAATCCCTTACGGACAGGCCTTTGTAAAGAATTCTTATATCGGAAGAACCTTTATTAAACCCAAGCAAAAGAATCGTGAATCCAGCGTTCAGGTTAAGCTAAACGCCCTAAAGAGCGCAGTAAGCGGTAAGAGGATCATCATGATAGATGACTCCATTGTCCGCGGAACAACCTCAGACAGGATCGTGAGAATGCTTAGAGATGCCGGGACAAAAGAGGTGCACATGAGAGTAAGCTCTCCGCCGTTTCTCTGGCCATGCTACTTTGGAACGGACGTACCGGCAAGAGACCAGCTCATTGCCTATAACAGAAATGTTGACGATATCTGCAAGATCATCGGAGCAGATTCCCTAGCTTACCTTGAGCTTGAAAGGCTTGAGGAAATGGTTGGAGGTAAACTCTCAATCTGCAAGGGATGCTTTACAGGCAAGTACCCCATGGATCCTCCAACGGAAGATATCAGAGGAAGTTACGAGAAATAATCACAGAACAATAAACAAGGAAATGTCAGGAGGAGAATTATGAGTACAGATCGTTACACCAGTCCATTATCAGAGCGTTATGCAAGCAGTGATATGCAGTATATCTTTTCACAGGATATGAAGTTTAAGACCTGGAGAAAGCTGTGGATCGCTCTTGCTGAGATTGAAAAAGACCTTGGCCTTAACATCACTCAGGAGCAGATCGACGAGCTCAAAGAGCACGCTGAGGATATCAACTACGATGTAGCTAAGGCCCGTGAGAAGGAAGTTCGTCACGACGTAATGAGCCACGTATATGCTTACGGTCAGCAGTGTCCAAAGGCAAAGGGCATCATCCACCTCGGCGCAACCAGCTGCTACGTTGGTGATAACACTGACATCATCATCATGACTGATGCACTTCGCCTTGTGCGCAAGAAGCTCATCAACGTTATCGATAAGCTCTCAGTATTTGCTGACAAGTACAAGGATCAGCCTACCCTTGGATTTACTCACTTCCAGCCTGCACAGCCTACAACAGTAGGTAAAAGAGCTTGTCTCTGGCTTCAGGATTTCACCATCGACCTTGAGGACCTTGACTATGTACTTGATAACATGAAGCTCCTTGGATCAAAGGGTACAACAGGAACTCAGGCATCATTCCTAGAGCTCTTTGACGGAGACCTTTCTAAGGTTGATCAGCTTGATCCAATGCTTGCCAAGAAGATGGGCTTTAAGGGATGCATGGCAGTTTCAGGACAGACCTACAGCCGTAAGATCGACATGAAGGTTATAAACGTTCTTTCCGGAATCTGTGCATCAGCAACCAAGATGGCTCAGGATATCAGACTTCTTCAGCACCTTAAAGAGGTTGAAGAGCCCTTTGAGAAGAGCCAGATCGGTTCATCGGCTATGGCTTACAAGAGAAATCCCATGAGAAGTGAGAGAATCTGCTCACTTTCAAGATACGTTATGATAGATGCTTTAAACCCTGCAATCACCGAGGTTTCACAGTGGTTTGAGAGAACCCTTGATGATTCAGCCAATAAGAGAATTTCAATTCCGGAAGGATTCCTTGCAACAGATGGTGTCCTTGATTTGTGTATCAATGTAGTAGATGGTCTTGTGGTTTATCCTAAGGTTATCGAGAAGCACATGCTCGCTGAGCTTCCATTCATGGCAACAGAGAACATCATGATGGATGCTGTTAAGGCAGGCGGTGACAGACAGGAGCTCCACGAGAAGATCAGAGAGCTCTCAATGGAAGCCGGCAAGACTGTCAAGGTAGAGGGTAAGGACAATAACCTCCTTGAACTCATCGCAGCAGATCCTGCATTTCACTTAAGCCTTGAAGAGCTTCAGGCTTCAATGGATCCGGGGAAATACGTTGGCTGCAGTGCTCATCAGGTTGAGAAATTCCTTGATGAAGTAGTTAAGCCAATCCTTAAGGCCAACGAGAAAGAGCTTGGAGTAACAGCTGAGATAAACGTTTGATAACGAGGAGAATGTGTATGAAAATTAGTCAGTTATTTAAGGAAAAAGATGTAACCCTCTCTTTTGAGGTTTTTCCGCCCAAGACAGATGCGGGGTTTGAGGCTGTAGAAAAAGCTGCCTCCGAGATTGCAGCTCTTTCACCTGACTTCATGAGCGTTACCTATGGAGCAGGCGGCGGAACCAGTAAGAATACCGCCAAAATCGCAGGCGACCTTCAGGACAGATTCTCAGTTCCTGTACTAGCGCACCTTACCTGCGTATCATCAACCAAGGACCTGGTAAAGAGCGTTGTAAACGAGTACAAAGAGAGAGGTATTGAAAATATCATGGCCCTCAGGGGCGATATCCCCAAGGAGGGAAGAATCTCTTTTGACTACGACCATGCAACCGAGCTGATCTACGACATCAAATCAATAGACGATTCCTTCTGCATAGGCGGAGCATGCTATCCCGAGGGACATGTTGAGTGTGCAAGACAGTCAGAGGATATCCGGCATCTCAAGGAAAAGGTTGATGCCGGATGCGACTTCCTGACAACCCAGATGTTTTTTGACAACGGGGTTCTCTATCAGTTCCTCTACAGAATAAGAGAGAAGGGCATAGAAGTACCGGTAGTTCCCGGAATCATGCCTATAACCAATGCCAAGCAGGTGGCAAGAAGCGTTGCGCTTTCAGGCTCAACCATTCCACAGAAGATGAAGATAATGGTGGACAGATTTGCAGACGAGCCCGACAAGATGAAGGAAGCCGGCATCATTTATGCCTGCGACCAGATCATAGATCTTATCAGCAACGGCGTGAGCCACATACATGTCTATTCAATGAATAAACCTGATATAGCTGAAGGCATCATGAACAATTTAAGGTCTATAATCAGGTAAAAGACATTTCGTAATACTTTTAGAAAACGGAGAATCAAAATGGAAGTACAAAGCAGTAACATAACAATCACAGAAGAGGAGTTTGCCTATTCTCAGGAAGCCATCAAAAAGCTTTCCGATTACTTTGATGCCAAGGTTGTAGGCCAGCAGCAGCTTAAGTTTTCACTGATAGGTGCTATCCTTGCCGACGGACATATCCTTATCGAGTCAGTTCCGGGTCTTGCTAAGACTACAGCTGCCAAGGCAATTTCAGATGCCGTTGACGGTAAGTTTGCAAGAATCCAGTGTACACCTGACCTCTTGCCCGGCGATATCATCGGAACCCAGATCTACAACCAGGCAACCGGTAAGTTCGAGAATATTTTGGGACCTGTATTTGCCAATTTCGTTCTTCTTGATGAGGTAAACCGTTCAAGCGCCAAGACTCAGTCTGCCATGCTTGAAGCCATGCAGGAAAAACAGGTGACCATCGGTGGAAAGAGCTATCACATGCCTGAGGATATCTTCATTGTTATTGCGACTCAGAACCCCATCGAGCAGGAAGGAACCTATCCTTTGTCTGAGGCCCAGACTGACAGATTCCTGATAAAAGAGGTTATCACATACCCCACAGCTGCTGAGGAGGTTGAGATCTTAAGCCGCATGGAGACAGGTGCTATATCACGTGTTGATCCGCCTGTTCTTACAATCTCAGACGTTGATAAGGTTCAGGAGATTGTAGATAAGGTTTATGTTGATAATGCTATTAAGTGGTACATCTCAAGCATAGTTGTTGCCTCCAGACGCGCAGGACAGATCCAGGGGCTTGAACTTGGAAGATATGTCCGCATCGGAGCAAGCCCACGTGCTTCCATCGCATTCCTTAAGATGGCCAAGGCAACAGCACTTATTCAGGGCAGAACCTATGTGACACCTGAGGATGTAAAGCAGGTTAGCCATCAGGTCCTTCGCCACAGAATCGGACTTAACTATTCAGCAGTAGCAGATAACGTGCCTGTTGAGGCTGTTATCGACGGACTGGTTAATTCAGTAAAGGCACCGTGATGAAGATTGATTATGAGTATTTATCCAAGATAAGGAGAGCAGTAGCTCTTTATACAAAGAGAAAGACCTCCAATATTCTTGACGGTGACTTCCACTCAATACACAGAGGAAGGAGCCTGGAGTTCGATGACCTCAAGGAATATGCCATCGGAGATGACGTCCATGATATCGACTGGAAGTCTTCATCCCGCATGGGTTCTATTCTTGTGCGCAGATATATGACCGACAGAAGACACAATGTCATGTTCATCTGCGACAGAGGAAGTAAGCTCCTTGGTGACACCACGGGAGGCGAATCCAAGAAAGAGCTCATGCTCATGACTTTCGGAACTCTTGCCTACATCGTAGGAAGAAACGGTGCGGATTATGCCCTTGCATATCCGGAGGATCAAAACACCAGCATCAGCTACTTTAAGTCCGGATCCGATCACCTGGAGAGCCTTCTCTATGATTTTGAGAAAAAGGCTGAGACAGACTCTGTAAGATCCCTTCCCGATACCATAACTGAGATCTTAAATACGGTACACAAGAGGATGATCATATTTCTTTTGACCGATATGGAAGGCCTTGCGCAGCTAAGCGATGGACTTGTCAGGAGCATAACCAAAGAGCATGATCTTCTTGTTATAAATATTGATGATGCGTTCCTTACAGGAGATACGGTATTTGACAGTGATCTAAGCCGCTACGAGAGGTTCTTCCTCTCTCACAGCAAGGCTCTTCACGAGGAAGAATTAAGACAGAGAGAAGAGATCTACGGTATGGCGTCCGAAATCTGCAAGCGCAACAAGGCATGCCTTGCTACAATTGCAAAACAGGAGCAGATAATAGACTGCACGATCGCGCTTCTCGAAAGGTATAGAAATGGTTACTACGGTTAAATTGCAACATCCATTTGAATATAGCTGGTGGGTGACACTGATTGCAGTGGCTTTGGGGGCAATTGCCCTTACGGCCATTATCTTTTTCCTTATTAAAGTTTTTAAGGCTCTTCGGAAAAAGAAGGAAGCCCCAAGGCCTGCAGCAATGAAGATAGCTATGTCTCCCGATATGATCTACAGGGTCAAGAATCAGTATATTGGCAAGGTTCAGGCTCTTTTAAACAGCTATAGACAGAACAGGATAGACAAAAGAGAAGGCTACCAGCAGCTCAGTGCACTGATCAGGAGCTTTGTGCATGAGGTGACCGGCATCAATGTTGAAAATTTTACCATTAAGGAAGTAAAGGCATTTGGAATCAAGAAGCTGGACGTCCTTATGGAGGAGTATTACGTGCCCGAGTTTGCCGAGGATGAGAAGGCAAAGGACAAGGACTTTGCAGAGTCCTGTAACAAGGCAGTGGGAGTGATCAAAGCATGGAGTTAATGTATCTAAACGTTGTCATCATCGGCATGATAGTCCTGGTGGCAGCGCTTCTTGTTATTTACTTAATATACAGGCGGCAAAAGACAAGCTACAGCACCGGTATCAAGGCGGCTAACACGGCAAGGATCAGAAATTCCAAGCTATACAAGAGCCTAAACATCAGGTACAGGGTTTTGACTGTTGTTATGCTTGTCGGAATGATCCTTAGTATTGTTGCATCTCTTTTCCTGGCAGCAAGGCCCTACAGGACCGACGACGTTGTGAGCGGTGTTAAGAAAAGAGATATCATCCTGTGTCTGGACGTTTCCTATTCGCTATATGACCTTAATTCTGAGATCACGGATTATCTTAAGAACGTGGTAGCCGGCCTTGAGGGCGACAGGTTTGGAATCAGTATTTTCAATACTTCCTCGGTTACTTATGTTCCGCTGACGGATGACTATGACTATGTAATTGACAGGCTGGATGCCCTTCACGAGTACTTCATGATGCAAAAAGAGTATGAGGAAGAATATCTTCAGCTATACGAGACCTTAGGTGAGATCCCGGATGATAAGCGTCAGAGATTTGATGAGCTTCAGGACAAGCTTGACTACTTTGAGGCGGGAACTTTATACGACAACTACTACAGAGGATCTTCCCTTATCGGAGAAGGCCTTGGCACAGCATTATACTCTTTTCCCTATCTGGGAAGTTCCGAGAGGACAAGGGTTATCATCATGTGCACGGACAATGAGCTGAATGTCTTTGGCAGAGAGGTGCTCAATTTAAAAGAGGCCTCCGATTACTGCAAAAAGAACAAGGTTACTGTGTTCGGAATATTCCCTTCGGAGGAGAAGTTCTACCTGCCCGAAGAGTACGATTATTCCTCATGTCTAAACGGCTTTAAGAGCGCTGTGGAGAACACGGGAGGCAAGTTCTACATAAGAACCAAGTCCCAATCTGTATCCGAGATTGTGCAGGATATTCAGAAACAGGAAGCAATGCTGGTCAAGATCGTAATGACCAGACAGACAGTGGACCTACCCAGAGTTCCTTTTATCATCATGTTTATTTGCCTTGCGATAGGCTGCTTGGCAGGATTGGTATTACAGAAATGAGCATACAACCTATTTTTCCGCTGGGAACAATGCTGGCAGTATTTGCTGTATTGTTCGGAGTAACAGCGTATCTTGTAATTAAGAACAAAGCAAAGACAGGGGACAGGATTGGTACCCTTGCGCGTTTGACGATCATCTATGTTCTTGCGCTTATCATTGGCATGAGACCGGTCATGGTCGAGACCAAGTACGAGTTTGCAACCAAGAACCTTGATGTTCTGTTCATCGTTGATAACACCATCAGCATGTGGGCTCAGGACTACAACGGCAAGAAAGAGCGAATGACAGGTGTCACCAAGGATGTGAACTATATCATTGACGAGCTCGCAGGTAGTAACTTTGGCCTTGTGACCTTCGATGATACTGCGCATGTTCTTGCGCCTTTTACACAGGACCTTCAGTATATCAGGGATCTGCTGGATACCTTTGAGAGTCCTGACAGTTACTATGCCAAGGGAAGTGATCTTTCAATTGCATATCAGGACATAGAGAGCCTTCTTTTGTCCTCCAACAGGAAAGAGAACAGGAAGACAATTGTCTTTTTCATAAGCGACGGTGAGATCACTAACGGAAAAGAGCTTAAAGACTACAGCGAACTTGCTCAGTACGTGGACGCAGGAGCTGTTCTTGGCTATGGTTCTGAGAGTGGCGGCAAAATGAAAAACAGCTACGGAAGCGGATATGTATATGACTACAGCACCCACAAGGATGCTGTATCAAAGATTGACGAGGAGAACCTTAAAAAGATTGCAGAGGGCCTCGGCATAGAATACATGAACATGAACAGCGGAAACTCATCACTGGTGGGTAGCGTTGAGATCATTAAAGAGAGCAGTAAGACCGTCATAGAGAGCGGAGACGGCGCAGAAGTCAAGAGGGACATCTACTTCTTCTTTGCATATCCGCTTATGCTCATGGTGCTCCTTGAGATAATACTGGTTTCAAGAAGGGGGAGGTTGTGATCATGAGAAAAATTCCTCTGAAGTATTATTTTATCGCCCTTGTGGGAATAGTGATCCTCATTGTCGCTGTAATGCTTGGATCAAGGCTTATTACAAATCATGCCTTTGTGGTAGCTTATAACAACGAAGAATATGATACGGAAGCTGAGGAGAAGCTCCTTAACATGAACTTCCCCGAGAGCTACGTTCCCTATTACAACCTTGGAAATGCAGCATATAAAAAGGGAGATTACAACTCTGCAATTGCCTATTACACCAAGGCTTTGGAGAATTATCCCCCTGAGGATAAAGACTGCCTTATCAGAATCAATATGGCGCTGTCACTGTGCAATACCATCGATTTCTATAACCTTGATTCACAGGAAAAGATTGATACAGCTCTTTTCATCCTGTACAAGGCAAGAGATCTGCTTCTGGAAAATGGCTGCGCAAGCGATGAGGGCGAAGGCCATAATGCAGATGCCCAGCAGCTTAAGGAAGACATCGATGCCATGATTGAGAAGCTCAAGAACCCAGACAGTGGAAATAACTCTGAGCAGCCACAAGAGGAGCCTCCTCAGGAGAATGACGACGGCGATTCATCAAACAGTGGCAAGAGTGGAAACGACATGGAAAAGAGGATCCAGAGAGAGCTTGAAGAGAACAAGAAGGACGCCTTAGAGGACAGGAAGGACCAGCAGGATGATCTAAAGAAGTGGTCTGACTACATCGGCGGCGACGAGGACGGCTCCGGAGCCGGCGGAGATGAGGACGGTGAGGGCTCAGGTACAGGTGGACAGAATAACCCGTGGTAAGAATACGAATAATCCAAAGCGATAGAAGAAACAGATGAGAAAAAGATTATGAAGGCGCAATCTCTGACTTCACAACATACCACAATATGATGTATAATTAAACTGTAAATTGGTAATATATTGTGTGTGAATGTTGTGAAGGGGGTTTGTCTATGAAGAAGATAAATGCTATATATCTCAGTGTGATATTGCTTTTGTCGTGTGTGGTTTTAGGTCTTGTTCGTTTTCCTGCAAGGACAGCTGCTGCAGAGATAACTTACTCCGGAACCGTTTCAGACAAGACTACAGCTGATAAGCTTTATCTCTCAACCAGTGGAGGTACGGTAGAGATTAAGCTCGATGGCAGCACAGAGATAGTGAATGCGAGATTTCTTTTACCGGGTAATTCAGTTACAGCTAACTGCTATACCGGTAGTGATGAGTATTGGCATGCATCTAAGATTACCGGAAATTCTTCTGTTGGAAAAGTTGCTATAGATAATTCGACCAAGGCGACTGTAAAGGGCACAATTGCCAAGGGAACTACTGAGGAGATGCTTTATCTGGTGGTTGATAACGGGACCATGCAGATCAAGATAGATGAGAGTACAGATGTAAGCGCAGTTAAGTTTCTCATCATCGGCAAGACAATTCAGGTTGTGGTTGCCAGAGGGTCAGATGCATATATGCATGCCCTTTCAATTTCAGACGTGGCAGGTGCTTCTAGTTCATCCGGATCATCAACGGGAGTTGCTGCGTCAGGATCCGGTATAAGCGGAACAGTTGAGAAAGGAACCACAACTTCACTCCTTTACTTAAATACATCCGGTGGAACAATGCAGATCGTTCTTGATCTTGCAACAGATGTGAGTGCTTCAAGAGTTCTTTTACCCGGACAGAAAGTCACCGTTAATTTCTACAGAGGGTCGGACGCATGGAATCATGCTTCAAGAATAGTTAACAACACTGCTACGGCAGCGCCTGAGGTTTCACTTGATTCAGGAGCAAGAATCACCGTATCCGGCAGGGTAACAGGTGATACAAAAGAGGATACATTATTCCTAAATACAAGCGGCGGCGTAATGCAGATCAAGCTCGATGCAGCCACCAACTTCTCAAGATGTCCTGTACTTCTTCTTGATAAGAATATTCAGGTGACCTGCGATCGCGGAAGTGATGAGTATTACCACGCTGTATCTGTAATTGCAAATTAAAAGGAGAATCAGAATTAAATGGCACAGAATCCAATAGTTACAATCACAATGGAAAACGGAGATGTGATGAAGGCAGAGCTCTATCCTGAGATCGCGCCTAATACGGTTAATAACTTCATTTCTCTTATCAACAAGAAATTCTATGACGGACTTATTTTCCACAGAGTTATCAAGGGCTTTATGCTTCAAGGCGGAGATCCTGAAGGAATCGGAATCGGCGGCCCGGGATACGGAATTAAGGGCGAGTTTTCATCAAACGGATTTAAGAATGATCTTAAGCACACTGAGGGTGTCCTTTCCATGGCAAGATCCATGATGCCTGATTCAGCTGGCTCACAGTTCTTTATCATGCACAAGAATTCTCCTCACTTAGATGGCGATTACGCTGCATTCGGTAAGGTGATTGAGGGTATGGATGTTGTAAACAAGATCGCTGAGACCGATACTGACTGGAACGACAAGCCTGTTAACGAGCAGAAGATGAAGAGCGTTACGGTTGAGACGTTTGGAGTGGAGTATCCTGAGCCTGAGAAGGTTTGATAGGTGAGTTGGATAGCGGAAGCTTGATAGAGGAAGGTAGATAGCGGAAGCTTGGTTTAGGATATTTAGTAAGGGAAATTTGATACGGCCTGGTCAGGCCGAAATATTGAATGATAAGAGCCACGGCTTTGGGAATCCTTGGGGATTTCCGGGGGCGTGGCTTTTTTGTGGCAGAAGTGCAGTATTCTGTCTCCGGGACATGAGAAAAGCAAGCACAAGGGGACGCTCCTGGATTATCATTTTAAAAATCATAAATGTTGAAATGTTCCTGCGAATGCAGGCGGACATTTGGCATGTGAGGCTGAGTGCCACACAAAGATTCGCCGAAAAACAATATAGCAAATGCAGATGCGGATGTAAACAACATTAAGGAAATCTTAAGAAATTTACGGAATAGCGGAATTTATAGAAAATTTACTATGTTTTCTGACGAATTTGGGCGATAATATATGTGTGTAATTCCGACTATTATTACTTTCAAATATACTTACTGGCATGAAAGGAGAATCAGCATGGAAGGCATGAGCACTCAGGATATTCTTAATGGACAGGATCTTTCGACTGCGAATGTGGATGATCTTTTGGCAGCTATGGGAGCAAATGAGGCTGCGCAGGCAGCACCTGTTGAGGAGGCGCCTAAGCCTAAGCGCGGACGTAAGAAAGCGGCTGAGCCGGCACCAATAGAGGATATTCCTAGCCTTGATGCTATTCTGGCCGGCGGTGCTGATGCTCCAAGTCCTGCGGAAGCAGCAGAAGCTGATGCAATGGCAGCAGCTATGGCTGCGATGGCAGATGCTGGAATGGCGCCTGCAGAAGAGGCTCCGGCAGAGGAAGCTCCTGCAGCACCTGTTGATGTAGATGCAATGATGGCAGCAATGGCAAACGCTGAGACTGCAACAGATGTAGATGCGATGATGGCAGCAATGGCTGCAACGCCAGCAGAGACTCCGGCTGAAGAGGCTCCTGCTGATATAGATCCTGTAATGGCGGCTATGATGGCTGATGCAGCTGCTGCAGAAGCAGCCGCAGCGGCAGAGGCGCCGGTAGAAATGCCAACAGATATACCTCCAGAAGCTCCGGCAGAGGAAACGCCAGTAGATATGGATGCAATGATGGCAGCGATGGCCGCAGCAGAGGCAGCACCGGCTGCCGAAGCACCGGCTGATATTCCAGCTGATATTCCTGCAGAGGAAGCACCTGCAGATATGGAAGCAATGATGGCTGCAATGGCAGCAGCAACACCTGCAGCAGAAATGCCTGCAGAAGCGATGGCAGTAGCAGAAGCAGCACCGGTAGCAGAAGCCCCTGTAGAGATGCCGGCAGACGTTCCTACAGATGAAGCACCATCAGACATGGATGCCGTAATGGCAGCGATGATGGCCGTAGCAGAGGCAGCTCCTACAGAGATACCTGCAGAAGCCTTGGCAGAAGAAGTACATTCAGAAGCTGACGCAATAATGGCTGCGATGGCAGCAGCCGAGGCAGCTCCTGCAGCAGAGATTCCGACAGATGCTCCTACAGAGGACACATCTTCCGACATGGAAGCAGTTATGGCAGCAATGGCAGCTGCAACACAGGCAACAGAAATGCCTGCAGAAACAATGGCAGCAGATACACCGCCTATAGAGGAAACACCGGCTGAGATGGATGCCGTAATGGCAGCGATGATGGCAGCAGAGGCAGCTCCTGCAGCAGAGATTCCGGCAGAAATGCCAACCGAGGATATCCCCGCAGAAACACCCGCAGAGAACCTTGACGCGATCCTGAACGCTGAAGTAGATGCCCTCATCGAAACACCTGCCGCAGAAACACCTGCACCTGAAACAGGAGACCTTGACCCTGTAGCAGCAGCCATGCTCGCAGCAGAACAGGCAGCAGCTGAATCTGCAGCCGAGGCAGCGCCGGAGGAAGAAAACCCTGCACCTGAAACAGCAGACATCGATCCTGTAATGGCGGCAATGATGGCTGACGCGGCAGCTACAGAAGCTCCGGCACCTGCCATCGACATAGATACCGAAGAAATCCCTCAGACTCCTGTTCCCATGGATATGGATGCAGCATCTGATGCTATGGAAGGCGCTGTAGAAGATATTGAGAGCTTCCTGGATTCCGAAGACTACGAATACTTAACAGTGAAGAGTGATGGCAACACACTCTTCCTGATGAAGACAGCAGAAAACAATGTAATGGCTATAGCTTACGAAGGCAATGACTTCGACAGCCTTGAAACCGCTTATAACAAAGATGGCAAGACTGCTTACAAAGATATCATGAACACATTTGTAAAAGAGACTATCAAGAACGGCGGAAACAGTGCAATCGTAAGGCACAAGGGAACAAAAGTTGTAGCCAGATAATGACGCTGAAAAATGAGAAAAACGACACAGATAATAAGGTATTTAACAGCCTCATTTTTAATCCTGATCCTTGCTTTATCCTGCGTACAGACATCCTGTGCGCAGGATAATTTAGAGCGTCAATTTCGAATTCTCTTTATTTCGTCTTACAGCTATTCTAATGACGCAGTTCCCGACCAGCTCGATGGATTCGAGAAGGGACTTGAAGGCATCAATGCAGAGATCACCTACGAATTCATGGACTCCGATGTGTATTACGGAGCCGTAGATATTATGAACTTCGACAAATACCTTAAGTACAAGGTCTTTTCGGCACGTAATTTCGATCTTGTGGTTGTGGCAGATGATCTTGCTCTCAGATATGCCATCAATAACAGAAACGTCATGTTCCCTGATCTTCCGATCGTATTCATGGGAATCAACAACAAAACCGAGGCTGTCACAGCCGCTGCAATGAAAAATTCCACCGGAATCGCCGAGAGTCCGGATTTTGAGGGAAACTATGCCCTTATGAAAGCTCTTTTCCCGGAGAGAGATCATCTTGTAGTTGTGGTGGATTCCTCTGTTGCCGGACAGGGCG
Source organism: Butyrivibrio sp. (assembly GCA_017634825.1). Classification (GTDB taxonomy): domain Bacteria; phylum Bacillota; class Clostridia; order Lachnospirales; family Lachnospiraceae; genus Butyrivibrio. The sequence goes on along the minus strand of JAGBMP010000140.1, from coordinate 1,835 downwards.
ATTATGTGGAGTTCATGAAGTTTAGTGAGAATCACCCCGAACTTAAGTACAATATCGTGAACACTTCTTACTACACGGCAAACGGTCTTGAAGATGTCTTTCATGATCTTGGGGCAAAAGACATTATCCTGTTTTTGGACTTTTCTACAGACGGCGAGAGAAAGAGCTATTCCCTCAAAAACGCAGCTGATTTCATAAGCGAAAGAGCTCCAAGTATCCCGATTTTCAGGCTTGCCTCTGCGGACATTGGACATGGTGTTCTTGGCGGAATATCCTATTCCTTTTACGAGGCGGGCAGAATAGCAGGAGAGTCTGCTGCCAAAATTCTTAGCGGTGAACCGGCAGATAACATACCTCTGCAGTCAAATACCATAACTGATACATTCTTTGAACAGAAGGCCATGGATAGGTTTGGCCTGAAAAACTCTCAGTTGCCGGCGGGGTCTGTGATAATAAACGAGAGATGGAACTTTGCCAAGTTCTACCGCGACAACAAGATAATCAGTAATCTTGCAATTGTCATAGCAGTGCTGCTCATAGTCCTTATCACAATTCTCTATTCATCCAACAATCGCAGAAAGAAGATGCTAAGGACAGACTTCCTTACGAAGATGCCGAACAGGATGAAGATCATCGAGGATATGAATCAGGCAATAAGCCAGTCGGAGTCCTATGGCATTATCATGCTGGACGTTGACCATTTTAAGAACATCAACGACACCTACGGCCACAATGTAGGCGACGAAGTAATTGTGGGAGTTGGTCAAAGACTCAAGAAGCTTGCAAATAAGAACCTGACTTTTGCAAGACTTGGCGGAGACGAATTCTGCGGACTATTTAAAGACCCCAGTCATGACAGAGCAGGGAAGATCTGTGAGGATATATTAAAGGCAACAAAAACGCCCTTCAAAACATCGAAGGGCGATCTTGAGCTGACTGTAAGTATCGGATGCGCAATGTATCCGCTGGATACCAAGAATTCCGGAACACTTATGGAATGCGCCGATAAAGCTCTTTATGTGACAAAAGAGAAGGGTCGAAACGGCTACACTTTATTCAACAGCGTAAATTAGGCCTGAGGAATTTCGAGCATAGTACCCTGTGTCAAAAAGCTTTTCTTCAAGGTTATCTTTTGTGATGGTAATGGGGCTTAGCAGGAATGAAGTAACGACCTTACTTCCGTTGTCATAATCCGTGGTGTTATAAGAACAGTCAAAATCCCAGTCTGAGGACATTATCAGTTTTCCATCGGGCTCTTTGCCTGCAAGTATGGAAAGACCCAGGGCAACGGCTACAACCGATTCATCCCTGAGAGCTTTGAATACTGTCATGCTCTGCTTTCCCTCGATAATACTATAAATGTTTGCTACATCTGCATCCTGACCGGTGACTACAACGCTGTTTGTACCGACATAATCGGATTCAAGAGCTCTGGTGGCACCAAGGGCAGTTGAGTCGTTGGCACCCAGAACCGCATCCAGCTTAACACCCTCCGGATAGTAAGAGTTTAAGATGATCTGGAGCCTTTGCTGGGCAATATCTGTGGACCACTGAGCTGTGGAGGTTTCATAGAAACCCTGCTGGTTGGAAGGCACCGTAAGTTTACCGCTTTCGATGTAGGGCAGCAGAGTATCAACAGCACCCCGGTAAAAGAACCTTGCGTTATTATCTACGGGGTCTCCCGTTACAAACTCTATATTCCTGCTATCTTTTAAATTCTTAAGTCCAAGGGCTGAAATGATATATTCAGCCTGCAAAACCCCAACTTTGTAGTTATCATAGGAAACATAATAATCAACCGCATCAGAGTTCATCAAAAGCCTGTCATAGGCTAT
>JAGBMP010000139.1 GCA_017634825.1 Butyrivibrio sp. | reverse complement strand
GTGTTGATGCAAGTGATGTGCTAAATGTGGACAACGATGCTGATTACCAAATGCCGGGAGAAAATTCACCCTTCTGGTCGTCTCCCTCTGAGTATAAAATTCAGGATGGTTTCCTTACCGATATCGACAGAGATGGCGCTGCAGAGATGATCCTTCTAGTGTGGAAGCGTGGGCGCTTTGGGAAGCACAGGCCCTTCTGGATAACGTCAGATGAGAGGTGCTATTCACAACATATTTTTATTTATGATGTGGGAGATGAGGCGCAAGAAGGAATTGATGGTAGTGAGCCTGGACATGACAGCGGGACTTTTGGGGTAGTCAGTCAGAAGTGGTTTGCGTCGGATATTGGAGCTTTCGTTAACCGGATGAAGCTTCTAAATGAAGGAAGCGCTACATCAGAGGCTGTACTGCTTACAGAGGATATTGATGGGAACTGTGCTCTGTGGCACTGGGAGTCTTTTGGTCTTAAGACCATGGATAATGAAGTTTCTTTTTTGGCCTTTGGCGACAACCTGATCCATCAGTCCATCATAGAGTATGCCTACGCTCATGAGGGCGGGAACTTTGACTATCTTTATGAGCCTTTTAAAGAAGAGATCATGGCAGCGGATGTTGCTGCATTTAATGCTGAGACAGTACTGGTTGATAAGGTGTCTGCGGTTTCAGGCTATCCGTTATTTGGCTCTCCTTTGGAAGTTGGAAAGGCTCTTGCGGCAGCAGGCTTTGACGTTGCAAGCTGCGCCAACAACCACGCGTTGGATAAGGGGATATATGGGATTGATGTGACCAGCTCTTTTTACAAAGATAATGGGATCACCTGCGTTGGAATACAGGGTAGCGGCGAGGAGCAGTATAGGCCTTACGAAGTTGTTACAAGAAATGGTATCAGGATTGCGCTTTTGTCCTATACCTACGGAAGTAACGGTATTGATATTTCGGATAAGTCCCCTTTTGCGGTGCACTATCTGCCCGGGGATCCGTCTCAAAACGAAGGCGCAGGCAGTAAAAAAAGCCCGGCTTTCTTTTCGGAAGCCCGGCTTTTTGCAGATATCAGCGTCGCAAGGGATGAGGCAGACTTTGTCGTTGTTTTTGCCCATTGGGGCGACGAGTATCAGACTGCTGCGAACGACTATCAGCGCAGCATTGCTAGGCTCATGGCTCAGGCAGGTGCTGACGTTATCATAGGAACTCACCCTCATGTAGTACAGGAGACAGAAGTCATAGAAAGAGCTGATGGCGGAAGTACGCTTGTTTATTACTCTTTGGGAAACTTCATTTCCGGAGCCATGGAAGGATCCGGCGGAGCGAAAGCTCTTTTCACCATAGAGCACTGCTATGACGGCGCAAGAGTAAAGTCCTGGGACATCACAGAGCTTTATTAGCTGAGCGTAAGAACTATCGTGTTCTTGTCATCGTGAGAGTAGCTTGATGATGTGCAGAGCTTATTGACTATGGACGCAGAGAGAGAATCCTCATCCTCAAGCGGGTTGTAGGCATCGCCTTCGTAAGTGATGGTAACTTTGGCGCTCTCATCGGCGTTTGAATATTCAACCTCAAAATGGATAGGCAGCGTTCCGGGGCGCTGTATCAGCGTTGCGCTGGTCAGTTCCTCAAAAACAAGGTTGAGGTTTCTGATCATCTTGGGAGTCATCAGGTTGTCCTGGCCAAAGACTCCTATTTTTGTGCTCATTCCTATGAAATCAAAGGATGCTGTAGTGATATCCAAAGAGAGTGTCTTAAGGTGTCTGATAAAACGCATAGTCTTTTCGTTCTTTGGATCATCAAAGATCTGCTCAGGTGACCCATCCTCATAGATGACTCCTTCATCCATATAAAAGACCCTTGTTGAGACATCGCGGGCAAACCTCATCTCGTGGGTCACGATTATCATGGTCATTCCTTCCCTTGCCAGTGAACGTATTACCGTCAGTACCTCGCCTACCATGGTGGGATCAAGGGCGGATGTGGGTTCATCAAAAAGAATTATCTCAGGATCCATGGCGATAGCCCTGGCTATAGCAACTCTCTGTTTCTGGCCTCCTGACAGCTCATCCGGAAAATTGTCTGCTTTTTCCAGCATTCCTACTCTCAGCAAAAGAGCTTTTGCCTTTTTTTCAGCTTCATCCCTGGGCATCTTAAGCACATTAACGGGAGCGGTTATAACGTTCTCAAGCACACTTAAGTTTGAAAAAAGGTTGAAGGACTGGAATACCATTCCCATCTTTTGCCTGATCTTTGTTATGTCACATTTTTTGGAAGTTATATCCTCGCCGTTTACGTAAATCTTGCCGGATGTGGGCTGTTCAAGACCGTTGAGGCAGCGAAGGAACGTGGATTTTCCGGTACCGGAAGGACCGATGATTGAGATTACTTCACCTTTATTTATTTCGGTACAGACATCTTTAAGCGGTGTGACATTCGGATATTCTTTTCGAAGGTGATCAACTACTATCATACTCATGCCTTTTCACCTCCTTTGGAGCGCATTCGCCTAGGACTTATTTCTTTCAAGACAATATCAACTACAACAGTGATGATGCGGGCCAATACAAAATAGATAAGCGTCGAGAGGATAAGTGGCAGAAAAGCTTCATAGCTGCGGCTTCGTATGATGTCACTCATCTTGGTCAGATCCTGTACTGCAATATAGCCCACAATCGAGGTATTATTCAAAAGATTTACCAGCTCTCCGCGGTATACCGGAAGGAACCTGAGTGCAGCCTGAGGATAAAGAAATCTGAAAAATGCCTGATTGTGTGTGAAGCCAAGCGCAAGTGCTGCTTCCTCCTGCCCGGCATCGATGCTGTCAAGGCCGGACTGCATTATAACTGCGGCGTGGGCTGAGAAAGAGATGGAAAAGCCTATCACCGCTATCCATACGGATTCGATCCCGGAATTTGCAAATATAACGTAGAAGAGTATCATCAAAAGAATTACCAATGGGATTCCCTGAATGATACGCACGTAAGCATCAAGGACGGGATTTGCCAGTTTGCTTGCGCATCTTCTGAGAAGACACATTCCAAAGGCAATTATGGAACCGAAAAGAGCTGATAACACTGTTATGAGACATGTTGTGCCGATGCCCTTTATGATCAGCTTCCAACGTGATTCCGTCACAAGATTTTTTTCAAAACTGCTCATGGCGCGCTCACTGAAACTTTTGCCTGTGCCTATAGCCGGAGCATTGTTTGTTTCTAAGAGGTCTGATGCCAGAACAGCCAGAGAGGTGCCGGCTTCAAGGTGCGGCGTGGAAAGCAGAACAGACTCCGCGTGATCTTCAGTGCATTCAAGGCCTGAGGCGCCTATATCACATTTTCCGGTGGCAATCGCCGGCAGGATCGCATCATACTGCATGTCCACAAATTCCAGCTTGTAGTGGTAGTGATCGCAGAAACGGTACAGAATATCTGCCTCATAGCCGACAACCTGTTCGTTTTTCATGTATACGATGGGAGCATATGTGGTTTCAAGGGCAACCTTCACGGTTCCGTTTTCTCCGGTAAGATCATCAAGGGGTGGGATCACTTTTTTGCTTTCGTCATCTCCAAACCATATATCCTTGATCTCATCAAGAACGCCGTCTTCCCTTATAAGGGCAATGAAAGAATTCATATTATTATAAAGGTTGGGAATTTTACTTTTTTCGGAAAATGCAAATGACATCAGCCATGAAGACATATTCTCGGGAACCTGGCTAACTTCGGGATCCTCCATCATGATCGCTGCAAGAGCAGGCTCATCAATAATAAAGGCATCTATGATACCTGCCTTGAGAGCAACAACAAGATCGGGATAATTGCTGTAATACTCAACAGTTGACCCTGGAACATATTTATTGATGATCAGGTCGTAATTGACGCCGGTGATGGAACCGATCTTTTTTCCGTCGTAATCGGAAAGAGTGATCTTTCCGTCGCCGTTTGTGTCTGCGATTTCCTGTAGACTGCTTTCGGGAAAAAGAACCGGAGCAAGCAGCAGGGCAACAAGGATTATCAGGGTAACTACTATAGCAGCATCAACGATAGTGAATTTTTTCTTCATAACACCATCCAATCTGTTAGGTGATCATATTCTTGCCATTTGTTACTGTATAAACAGTATATCATATAGATGTACCCGTTTACTTCCATACATTGACGACTTCGGGAAAAGTAGGTAGTATCAAGAATGATGACAGATATGGAAAACAGAAGCAGGAAACAGTAATGGCAAAAGTCAGTGTGATAATACCGGTTTACAATACAGCTGAATATATGGATCAGTGCATTGATTCTGTGCTGGCCCAGACCATGACGGATATCGAGATCATGCTCGTTGACGACGGTTCAACAGACGGTATCAGCGGAAAAAAGTGCGATGAATACGCAGGGAGAGACAGCAGGGTCAGAGTGATCCACAAGGAAAACGGCGGCCTTCAGTCTGCCTGGATCGCAGGAACTGCAGAGGCGACCTCCGATTATGTTTCATATGTTGACAGCGACGACTGGATCGATGCCGATATGATGGAAGGCCTCTATGGGCTCACGGATAGAGCTTTTGTAAACAGCGAGATCATAGCGGGCAACTACATCGTTGAAAAGACAGGTGAGCGCAGGAAAGAAACCCAGGCTCTTACGCCGGGCGTGTACACAGGGGCAGAGCTTGATAAAATAAGGCGTCGCCTTCTTGGGGAGGAAGTCAGACCTGTCACCATGTCCAGATGCATGAAGCTAATTTCAAGGAAGCTTGTCCTTGAAAACATCAAGTACTGCGACCCAACTATCTTTATGAGCGAGGATGTCAACATCACACTTCCATGTCTGTGCGATGTTAAGCGCCTTGCAATAGCCAAAGACAGTTACTTCTACCACTACAGGCTTGTTGGCAGCTCTATGGCGCACTCTTACAAGCCAAACTTTTTAAAGGACCTTGAACTAAGTAATAAAACCTTCAGGGAAATCCTTAAGGACAAAGGCATCGAGAATGCAGGCCAGCAGATGGACAGAGAATTTGTGATGATACTTCTGTTGGTGATGAAGAATGAACTTCGCTGCCCTGATAAGGATACAGCTGCGAGGGTAAAAAGAATTTTTTTGCGGGAAGATATTAGAAGCAAAGTGGTAGGGACTGATGTCACAATAAGTGGCCTTGCAAACAGGCTCCTGTACTTCACCATGAAGCACCCTGCAGCACCGGTTGTTGGCTGCATGAAGCTGATCCTTGGAGCTTATGATAAGAAGACAAACTAGGAGACAATAGAACCGTCCCCGTGTCTTGTTGTGCACAATGAGACACGGGGACGGTTCTGTTGTCTTATCCATTGATATAAAAAGACCGGCCAGAGCCGGTCTTTTGCTTTTTAGAACCCTTCCATTCTGCGCTGCTTACGCAGATCTCTTCTCTTTTCAGCGCCTTCCCATTCTGCCTTCTCACTTTCAGTGCGAACGTTGAGGCCGTAAGGAACCACTACAGCTGAGCCGTCGTTGTCGATACAAACTTCTGTGAAGTATGCTCTGTTAAGAACATGTCTCATGCCATTTTGAACATCTTCAACGTAGGTGTCCACTCTGACTTCCATGGAGGTTCTGCCTACATGGGTGAGCTTGCCTACTATAACTAAAACGTCCCCCAGCTTGGCGCCCTGCTTGAACTGCATGTTGTCAACTGCAGCTGTGGCAACGGGGTTACCTGAGTGCCGAAGGGCAACTGTTCCTGCAACTTCATCTATCCAGCTCATAAGCTGTCCGCCAAAGAGCCTTCCTTCAGAATTGATATCACTGTACTTGACCACCTTGGTCCATTCAGTGATGGAGTCTTCAACATTTTTGTTGG
>JAGBMP010000138.1 GCA_017634825.1 Butyrivibrio sp. | reverse complement strand
GGGTCTGATCATCATATTTCGGGCATTCCGTTTCTTGGAGGAATACATCTGCTTATCGCAGGACTAATCAGCCCTATCAAGTGGCTGGCGTTGCTCTGTGTCTTGGATTATACATTCTGGAGTTTTCTATATGCGGTATTTGTAGGAGACAGCTTTAAGAAAAATGATGCTCCTGAGGAAGAAAACCAGTATGCGACCGACGTAGAGAAAGACAGGATGGAAGTAAGACCTGTCAAAACATCCGCTGTGGGTGTCGGTGATGTAATCGTATTTTTGATGCTAGTTATATTTTCTGTCGCAGGCTTTGTAGGCAGGAATGTTATTTTGGGGTATCTTGCAGGAGTACCTGCGGTATTGTTGTTTCCGTATCTGACACTCAAAAGACCGTTTTTCAAGGCTGATATCTATGGGATATTGTATAGGAACCCGACGGGCTTTGGATATGGAAAAGCAGAATCTATCAAATGGGAACAGATAGAGGCAATAATAGCAGACAATCAGATTTTCAGTATAGATGAAAATCTCGGCAGTATATCGGAAAACAAATTAAATGCCCAGGCGCTTTCCGGATTGAGCGCTTTTGCAGGATATACTGAGGAGGAATACGAGGATCAGGCAGAGTGGATAGAAAATGGATTTTTCATAGTGATTAAACCTATGGAAGAAGAAAAAATAGAATTGCTTGATTTAGGAATTTTTTTTCATCAGAAGGATTTTCTGAAAAAAACGGAAATGTTAAGAACATTATGGTCGTATCATTTAAAATCAATCCTAAGACAATAAATTGACTGATGATGAAAAAGGAAATTCAAGGATAACTTAGAATGGCAAATCTTGAATAAAGCTGACTTAGTGTTCTTTTGCCGAATGATATAATTACCATGTCTGAGGGAGTGATTCCTTAGTCGAGAAAACAAGCAGGAAATACAACTAAGGAGTCAGGTTCAAATGTTTGTCGTTTTACAGGAGACGGGAATATGAGAAGTAATCTTATACATGAGGAATACTCTTCAGATGAGTGAATTTAAAATGGTAAAAGCAGTTGCAGCGATCATTTTCTGCCGTATGCCTCCAATGCTTCCTCGTAATATGTCCTGAGCCGGCTTTTGAGAGACTTCGGGCGTAATACCACGGCTTCCTTGCCGAATCTTCTGAAGTAGTCTTCGAGCTGTTGCATCGGCCAGTCGAAAATATAATTGTCGCCTTCGACGGAGGTGACCTGCGGTCTGTTTTTGACGATCGTCTTATACATCTTTTTTCCGCGTTCGGTCATGCGGATAACGGCGCGGATATCAGGCGCGGCGGAATGAGGGCTCCTTAATGCTTTCTGCGACAAGCGGTACTTTATCGCCTTATCGACCGTAAATGTTTCTGATGTAATGAACACATCTCTTAATCTTGAAATCCTGAATGTATGGTCATTGTTGTATTTGCTCGAGTGACAGAGCAGATAACTGAATTGTTCCTCTTTTGAGGTTGCGATGAGATAAGGCTCAACAGCGGCTTTTGTTTTGGAGCCGCCTGATGAGAATGTCAGCATTCTGGATTCTGCGATAGCTCTGTTTATAGCATCATAAGTCGGCTTGAAGATGATCTCTTCACGCTTATTTCTGGGGATGGACAGATAGGATAAGAACATATCCTTCATGTAGCCTGACATGGAGCAGTCCTTGAGGAGATTGTTCTCGATTATCTTGATTATGCTGTACGAAGGACCGCTGACGGTGAGCGTTATTACGGCGCTTTTGCCTGTAGCGGATTCTTTGTCATTAATGTATGTCTTGATTATCTTATCTGCCAGTATGGAGGCGTCTTTGACCTTAAGGGACTTTACGGAAGTTAACTCATCTAATACATTCGCGAGCAGCTCCTCGCTGTCGTTCCTGTACTGCTCGAAATAGTTTACGATGAGCTCTTTTAAAAACCCGTTGAGGTTTACTGTGCCGTCGTTTCTGAAGAATTCGAAGAGTTCCGCGTCGTTGATCAGACGTGTTTTTGTGTCTTCAGATAAGTAGATCTTATATTTCTCGGTCATAGATATAGCTCCTGTCAGGGGTTGCGAAAAGCGGTCAAAAACCGCAAAACACCATATATACTCGATTATATTGGGGTTGTATCCCATAGTCAATCTGCATCTTTTATAACCCCACCACCCGGGGTACCATAAGGATGCAACGAGAAAGACACACACAGCAATCAAGTATTGGTTGGTTTGCAGGTTCGAATCCTGCCTAGTTGTCAAGGTAAAGACAAAGTGTCTTGTTGAAACGTTGACTAAAAGGTGCATACAGCAACAGGAATGCTCCACGACTGTACATCGTAAAAGGGGGGCGCAAGCCCCCGGCACCTTGTAAAGGAGAAAAAGGAAATGTTGAAGTTTTTGAAAAGAGAAGCAAATAAGGCTTATACAGCAAACGGCGCAGTATCCAACGCATCCACAAATTCTGACTGCCTGGATCTGTTTGCCACAGCAGGTGCATTGAGAAACGCAGGCGATGATGAGATCATCGTAAGATTCGTAAGGGCATTTGCAGAAGACAGGGATATCGCCATGAAGACACTCTTCTTTGCAAGAGACATCAGGGGCGGCTTAGGTGAGAGAAGATTCTTCAGAGTTATCATGAAGTACTTAGCTCAGAACTATCCTGAAACAGTTGTTAAGAACATCGAAAATATCGCCGAATACGGCAGATACGATGACTTGCTGGTCCTTATGGACACCGGCGTTGAGCAGGAGGCAATCGCTTACATCAAGAGAACCTTGGAAAAGGATATGAAGTCCATTCAGGCACAGGACTCCGTTTCCCTGATGGCCAAGTGGCTGCCTTCTGTAAACGCCAGCAACAAAGAGACCGTAAGACTTGCGAAGAAGATCGCAAGAGGCCTTGGAATGTCTGATGCCGAATACAGAAAGATGCTGTCTTCGATCAGAGGCTACATTAAGATTTTGGAGAATAACTTAAGAGAGAAGGATTATTCTTTCGAGTATTTAACACAGCCTTCAAAGGCATTGTTCAAGTACAGAAAGGCGTTCATAAGAAACGACGGTGAAAGATATAAGGAATTTATCTCTTTGGCCAAGACAAACCCTGCTGTTCTGAACACAAGCACACTGACACCTTACGATATCGCAGGTACGGTAATCAAGAACAGCAGAAGACTGAGAAACGAGACTAAGTTGTCTGCCGAAGAAAGAGAAGCACTGGATGCAACATGGAACTCCCTGGAGAACTATGTAAATTCAGACAACACTCTGGCAGTAGTTGACGGTTCCGGCTCCATGTATTTGGCCGCGGCGAAAGTTTCACCCGCCGCAGTTGCGGAGTCTCTGGGTGTATATTTCGCAGAGCGTAACAAGGGTGCGTTCCACAACCACTTCATTACGTTCTCGGCGAACCCTAAGCTGGTTGAGGTCAAGGGCCGTGACATCTGCGAGAAGCTTATGTATGCCATGAGCTTCAACGAGTGCAGCAATACTAACATCGAGAAAACTTTCGATCTGATATTGAATACTGCCGTAAAGAACAGACTGAAGCAGTCCGACATGCCTTCAAGACTGATCATAGTATCAGACATGGAGTTCGACCGCGGTACGAATGGTTCAGATCTTACAAACTTCGAATCAGCCAAGGCGAAGTTTGAAGCTGCAGGCTACAGGCTTCCTCAGCTGGTCTTCTGGAACGTAAACAGTTTTAACAGACAGCAGCCTGTTACAAAGAACGACAGAGGCGTAACACTGGTATCCGGTATGTCTCCTCAGATCTTCGCGATGCTGAAGGAAGACAACCTGAATCCTTATCAGTTCATGATGAGCGTCGTCTCTTCCGCAAGGTACGAGAAGGTCGCCGCATAAAGAGAGGTTATATATGGAATATATAGAAATAAAAGGAAAGGTAAACACAGCTGTCTGCTATGCGAAGGTCGTGGAAGATGAAGCGATCGAGCAGGTAAGAAGAATGTGCGATTACCCCATGACTGAAGGGTCCAGAATAAGAATTATGCCCGATGTGCATTCCGGTAAGGGATGCACTATCGGTACCACGATGACTATCACTGACAAGGCGGTTCCCAACGTCGTCGGCGTTGATATCGGATGCGGCATGTACACGGTTGATATCGGCAAGAGCGAGGTCGACTATATGATGGTCGATGCGGCAGCTCATTATATCCCTTCCGGCACATCCGTATGGGAAGGCAGAAAAGAGAAGTTCGATCTCACGGGTCTTAAGTGTTACAGAGAACTCAAGGACACTCCAAGACTTGCCAGATCTCTCGGTACATTAGGCGGCGGCAACCACTTCATCGAGATCGATGAAGCGTCTGACGGTACTAAGTATCTTGTCATTCATTCCGGTTCCAGAAACCTCGGAAAGCAGGTTGCGGAATTCTATCAGAGACTCGCCGTAAACCTTCACAAAGGCTACGGTGACTATCTTGAGAAGCGTGACGAGATTATCCGCACATACAAGGAAGATGGTCGCAAGGAAGAGATTCAAGCTGCATTAAAGTAGCTTAAGTGGGAAGTGTTCGAAGGTGAATCCCCCATGCCTGATGACCTCTGCTATCTTTACGGACAGTATCTGGAAGACTATCTCCACGACGTGGAGATCTGCCAGGCTTTTGCAAAGAGAAGCAGGGAACTGATGGCTGAGATAATCTGTGAGAGAGCAGACCTTACTGCAGGTGAAGCTTTCCACACTATCCACAACTATATCGACACTGAGGAGATGATCCTCCGTAAGGGCTCAATCGCCGCGCACAAGGGTGAGAAGGTATTGATCCCCATAAACATGAGAGACGGTTCCGTTATCGCCATCGGCAAGGGAAACCCTGAATGGAACTATTCCGCGCCTCACGGTGCCGGCAGAATAATGTCCAGAACTAAGGCCAAGGAGAGTCTGTCCATGGAAGAGTACAAAGAGGCAATGAAGGATGTGTTCACTACCTCGGTAAATGAATCCACATTGGACGAAGCTCCCATGGCGTATAAGTCTTTGGAAGACATTATTGATGTGATCACAGAATCCGTTGATGTGATCGAAGTTATCAAGCCGGTATATAACTTCAAGGCGTAAGTTGATTGGGTTTGAACTTGTCTGTTCAGAAGAAATATCCGCTTCCCAATGGCAAGGCGCTTGTGAGATTGGATTATGACAGACTGCCTAAGTGATTAAAGCAATGCGGAGACTTGATAAGAGGTAAGATATAGAGTACAATTTACCCAAACATACGCAAAATGAGTAAAAATGCGGAGGAATAGGGTGATATACTCATACAATGAGAGCATAAATAAATATGGTAGCAAGTACCTGTTGAAGAAGGCGGTCGAGTCCGGTGAGTTTTTTCGACAAGATGATGGTATATACTCGGATGAAAGAT
>JAGBMP010000137.1 GCA_017634825.1 Butyrivibrio sp. | reverse complement strand
TTTTGGCTACACTATGATCGTAGCTGAGACAGCAATAGGAAGAAACACCAAAAAGAGCCCTGTAGGTGCATTTAACACTCTTAGTAACAACAAGTTTATGTCTGTAGGTGGATGGATAAATGCTATCATCCCGATCCTGATTGTGCCTTACTACTCAGTTATTGGTGGCTGGGTTTGCAAATACCTGTTTGAATACATAAGAAGTGATGCTGCTACCATTGCATCGGATAGCTTCTTTGTAGATTTTATTTCGGACGGTTCAAAGTCTGAGTTTTGGTTCATAGTATTTGCTGCCCTTGTTCTGGGCGTTATTTTCATGGGCGTTGAGAACGGAATAGAGCGCGTGTCAAAGCTCATGATGCCTGTACTTGTGGTACTGGCACTGATCATCTGCGTGTATTCGGTAACAAGGCCCGGCGCTTTAGAGGGAGTAAAATTCCTCTTCATCCCAAATGTTCAGAACTTCTCAATAATGACACTGGTAACAGCCATGGGACAGATGTTTTATTCACTTTCTATCGCCATGGGAATTCTGATCACTTTCGGATCCTATGTAAAGAAGGAAGTCAGCATCGACGAGTCCACAAGACAGGTGGAGTTCTTTGATACAGCTATCGCAATTCTTGCAAGCCTTATGATAATTCCTGCGGTTTTCTCTTTCTACAACGGAGATCAGTCAATGCTTAAAGCAGGACCTTCACTGATGTTTATCACCATGCCAAAGATCTTTGCCGGCATGGGATTTGGAAGGATCATCGGCTTCCTGTTCTTTGCGCTGGTATTATTTGCAGCGCTAACAAGTGCAATCGCTCTGACAGAGAGCGCTGTTTCCACCTTCTCTGATGAGTTTGGCTGGAGCAGGAGAAACGGAACTCTTATAATGGCCGTTGTGATGATAGTTCTCGGAAGTCTTTCATCTCTCGGCAACGGTCCGCTTTCGGGTGTGACCATCATCGGAATGCAGTTTCTGGATTTCTTTGACTTTATTACCAATTCGATAATGATGCCAATGGCAGCACTTGCAACGTGCCTTCTTATCACAAAATATATGGGCATGGAGAAGCTTACCATGGAGGTAGAACAGGATGGACATCCGTTCCGGAGAAAGCACATCTTTTCATTTATGATCAGGTTTTTGTGCCCTCTGTTTGTATTGATAATTCTTGTCAGCGCGATACTTAACGTACTTGGTATTATATCCATGTAATAACAGATAATTATGAATGCGAGGAGAATGTTTTGGGGAAAAGACAAATTCTGATAACCAACGATGACGGAATAAAATCTGACGGTCTTAGAAGACTGGTAGAATGTGCTCTATTGTTTGGAAAAGTTACAGTGGTTGCTCCTGAGAGTGAGAGAAGCGCAGCTTCTCATTCGCTGACACTTCGTCACAGCGTGGACTGTTATCCGTATGACTTTGGAATAGAGGGTGTAAGAGCCTACACCTGTTCGGGAACACCCAGTGACTGCGTGAGAGTAGGAAGCCTTTATCTGATGCCTGAGAAACCTGATGTAGTAATGTCCGGAATTAACTATGGTTATAATGTCTCTTCGGACATACAGTATTCAGCCACACTTGGAGCTGCCTTCGAGGGTGAGTTTCAGGGCTATCATTCAATAGCGTTTTCAGAGTCCAACAACGGAATCCATGAGGTGACAGATCATTATTTAAAAGAGCTTATGGAAGAAATGCTACAGAGAGAATATGTGCCGGGATATGTTGATAGTATAAACTTCCCCGGATGCAGGCTTTCAGAGTGTAAGGGAGTATTAAGAGACAGAACGGTTTCAAGAACTCCGTTCTATACAGACAGATACAAAAAGACGGCTGACCTTGAAAACGGTGGTGTTAGCCTTATGGTGGACGGCATTTACAGCCCTGTACATGAAGATGATACGGATTACGGAGCAGTTTTAGATAACTATGTATCTGTGGGCGTAGTCAAGAATCTGTGCTGATAAATAAATAGAAATTACCAATAAAAACGGGACAGGCTGTTTAGCCTGTCCCATTATTCTGTTTAAATTTCTTTATGATACCTGGCTGTCGGCAATCCAACTCTTAATGTCTGAAACTCCGAGAACCTTCCGGAACTCATCACCTGACTTAACTACAAGTGTAGGTGCCTGCATGATTCCGAATTTCTCAACAAGATCAGGATGCTCGTTTGCATCAAGTGTGCTGTACTTAATACCTGCTTTATCAAGCAGTGAACCTGCGATCTTGCAGTTAGGGCAGGTCTGTGTCTTGAAGAGCATTACTGTCTGCTCATCGAGATTTGCAGCGCTGCTTCCTGATTCTGTATTTGACTTCTTAACAGCAGCCTCTACAAAGCTTGCCTGCTTAGGGCCTGTATGTGTGAGCTTGGAGTGACCGATGTTATAAACCTTACGATCTTTGTACTCCTGAGCCTTACCATCGTTCCAGTTGGCAACAGGGCGGTAGTAGCCTGTGATACGGCTGTATACTTCAGTCTTGGCTCCGCAGTGAGGACAAACTGCCTGCTCACCTGAGAGGTAGCCATGCTCCTTGCATACTGAATATGTAGGTGACATTGTGTAGTACGGAAGCTTGTAGTTCTCTGCGATCTTTCTTACTAAAGTAGCAGCTGCCTTCCAGTCAGGAAGCTTCTCACCAAGGAATGCGTGGAATACGGTTCCTGATGTATAGAGTGTCTGAAGCTCATCCTGAATATCAAGAGCGGAGAAGATATCCTCGGTGTAACCAACAGGAAGATGAGATGAGTTGGTGTAGTAAGGAGTTCCGTTCATATTAGCTGTGATGATGTCAGGATAAAGCTCTTTGTCATGCTTAGCAAAACGGTAAGTTGTTGACTCTGCAGGAGTAGCCTCAAGGTTGTACAGATCACCGTATTGTTCCTGATAATCGGAGAGACGCTCTCTCATGTGATTAAGCACATCCCTGGAGAACTTCTGTGTTCTGGGATCAGTCATATCAACGCCGAGCCACTTTGCATTAAGTCCAACCTCGTTCATGCCGATAAGGCCGATGGTTGAGAAGTGGTTTGAGAAGGATCCCAGGTATCTCTTTGTATAAGGGTAAAGACCCTGATCGAGGAGCTTGGTGATAACCTGTCTCTTGGTATGAAGACTTCTTGCTGCCACGTCCATAAGGTGATCGAGTCTCTTGTAGAAGTCAGCCTCATCCTTGGCAAGATAAGCGATTCTGGGCATGTTGATGGTTACAACACCGATAGAACCTGTTGACTCACCTGAACCGAAGAATCCGCCTGATTTCTTACGAAGCTCTCTGAGGTCGAGACGAAGTCTGCAGCACATGGAACGAACATCTGAAGGCTCCATGTCAGAGTTGATGTAGTTTGAGAAGTATGGAGTACCATACTTGGCTGTCATTTCAAACAGGAGCTTGTTGTTCTCTGTCTCGCTCCAATCAAAATCACGTGTTATTGAATATGTAGGGATAGGGTACTGGAATCCACGTCCGTTGGCATCACCCTCGATCATGATCTCGATGAATGCCTTGTTTACCATATCCATTTCGTGCTGACAATCACCATATGTGAAGTCGAGCTCTTTTCCACCTACGATACAGTTGAGGTTCTTAAGGTCGTTAGGCACTGTCCAATCCAAAGTGATGTTTGAGAAAGGAGCCTGTGTTCCCCAGCGTGAAGGTGTATTTACACCGTATACGAAGGACTGGATGCACTGTTTAACCTCTTTCTGAGAGAGGTTGTCCACCTTAACAAAAGGTGCAAGGTATGTATCAAATGATGAGAATGCCTGAGCGCCTGCCCATTCATTCTGCATGATTCCCAGGAAGTTAACCATTTGGTTGCAGAGGGTAGAGAGGTGGCTTGCAGGTGAAGATGTGATCTTGCCGGGAACTCCGCCGAGACCTTCCTGAATGAGCTGCTTAAGACTCCAGCCTGCGCAGTAACCTGTGAGCATTGAGAGGTCATGGATGTGGATGGCAGCGCTTCTGTGAGCGTTTGCAATCTCTTCATCATAAACTTCTGAAAGCCAGTAATTAGCTGTGATCGCACCTGAATTAGAGAGGATAAGTCCTCCTACAGAATATGTAACTGTTGAATTCTCTTTAACTCTCCAGTCGTTGATCTTGAGATAATCATCAACGAGATCTTTATAGTTAAGAAGGGCAGAGTTAACGTTACGAACCTTTTCACGCTGCTTACGATAGAGGATGTATGCCTTGGATACATCTGAATAACCTGCCTCTGAAAGGACCTTCTCAACGCTGTCCTGAATTTCTTCTACGGTGATCTTTCCGTCTTTTACCTTGCTCTCGAAGTCTGAAGCAACTCTGAGGGCGATGAGATCGATCACGCTTGAGTGATAATCCTTCTCAAGAGCCACAAAGGCCTTGGTTATAGCAGCAGAAATCTTGGATATATTAAATTCTGCAACTGTTCCGTCTCTTTTTACAACCTGATACATAAGAAACCCCCTTAAACAAAACTAACCATAAGATTTTCTGAAATTAAAAGTGCCAATTGCCTTGGCACTTTCGATAAAACAAGGATAGCACAACGAAATCCTTCTGTCAATATATAGATAAACGAAAAAACATAAACACAATATATTGTGGTTTAAAGCCGGAAATCACATTCCACGCAGCTGTGCGCCCGGCACATATTTTTGGGCGATTTTCAGATACCTGTCCATATCTTCGGGATTGGGAGAGGAGAGATTTTTATTTGGAACAGTTTCTCTTGACACAAATGCTTGTAGGTAATAATGAGTAGCACCACTAATCATTTTTCCGATAGCTTCAAACGAAGAATCGTCGTGAAGCTCTTTTACCACAGTGGTTCTAAACTCGTATGAAACGCCGCTGTGCATAATGATTTCGATGCTCTTTTCAATATTTGAGGTATCAAAATCAGCAAGACCTGTTGTCACTGCATATTTTGGAAGAGAATTCTTGATATCCATGGCTACATAATCAACAAGCCCTTCTTCTAAAAGAGCCTTAAGCTCATCCGGGTGATTTCCGTTGGTATCAAGTTTGACCTTAAAGCCAAGTTCCCTGATCATTCTTATAAACTCGGGCAGATCCTTTCGAAGAAGAGGCTCTCCTCCTGTAATGGCTACGCCGTCAAGGAGTCCCACTCTTTTCTTTAAGAAGGAAAAGAACTCCTCATCATCCATGATCGGCTCCGCTGTGCCGTCTACAAGCTCAAAGTTGTGACAATACGGACACCTTAGATCGCATCCGCCAAAAAATACGGTACAGGCGACATTCTCCGGAAAATCAAGAAGTGTCATTTTTTGAAGGCCATGTATCAACATATTGTGTCTCCTCAACTTATTAAAAGAAAATTATGCGCTCATCTAGTATATCAAAAAAAGGTCAATTATGTTAACATAGAAAACGAGGTGTGTTTTTAGATGGCAGCAAAAACTACGGATTTTCCGGCTAAACAAAAACAATTAAATGATGATATTGCCAGTGGGAATTTTAAACCCTGCTACCTTATATATGGTGAAGAGGCTTATCTTCGCCTACAGAACAGGGACAAGCTCCTAAAGGCTCTTGGGTGCGATGAGTCTTCCATGAACTTTAACAGGTATGAAGGAGACGGGAACGTCCCGGGTCAGATCATAGATATGGCGCAGACTATGCCGTTTCTTGCCGATAAGAGAGTTATTCTCGTTCAGGACAGCGGCTTTTTTAAAAACGGATGTCCGGAGCTTGCTGAGTATCTTAAGGAACCGTCCGATACCACACTTTTTATCTTTGTGGAGAAGGAAGTAGATAAGAGAAAAGACATTTACAAGGTTGTAAGCAAACTCGGATTTGAGATCGACTGTGATGTACAGAGCGATGAGACACTGATGAGGTGGATAAAATCAAAGTTCGCTCAGGACGGAAAAACCATATCTCCAAGAGCTCAGGCAGTGTTTATAGACCGCGTGGGTACTGACATGTCAAACATAGCAACTGAAATTGAAAAGCTTGTTTGTTACTGCATAGACAGAAATGAGATAACCGAAGCAGACATCGAGAGTGTATGCGCAAACTATCTTACCAGCAGGATTTTTGCCATGACAGATGCTATTTCTGCGCAGGACCAGAAGAGAGCCATGGAACTCTACTATGACCTTCTGGCACTCAAAGAACCACCGGCCAAGATACTTTCCCTTATCACAAGGCAGTTTAATCTGATGCTTCAGGTAAAAGAGATGACAGACAACCGAAGGGATAAGGGGCAGATCGCATCAGCACTTAAGCTGGCACCGTTCCTTGTCGGCAAGTATCAGAACTGGGCAAGGAACTACTCATACAAACAACTTAAGGATGCGCTTGAATTATGTGCATCCAACGATGAAGCGGTAAAAACCGGCAAACTGGATTACATCATCAGCGTGGAGATGGTGATCATTGGCTCCACTTCCAAGAAAAATGCGGGATAAAAGATATTTGAAAATGTGCAAATGTTGAATTATACTATATAAACGTGTGGCCGGGGGCCACAAAGAGGGGTGTTTATGGCAGACAGACCAAGACCACAAGAGATTTACAGACATTTTAAGGGCAATATGTACCAGGTTCTTACCATCGCAATTCATTCAGAGACAAGAGAAGAGATGGTAGTGTATCAGGCCTTGTACGGAGATTATAAGGTTTATGTAAGACCTCTTGATATGTTCATGTCTGAGGTTGACAGAGCCAAGTATCCGGATGTCAAACAGAAGATGAGGTTTGAAAAGGTAACTCCCTCGGATGACGTATCTGAGAGGGTGGTTACGCCACATCCTGTAAAAAAGCCGGAAAAAGAAACCGAAAAAGAACCGATAAAAAAGCCTATGTTCAACTTCAAACCCACCGAGAAATCCGTTATCATGGAAAAGAGTGTGGACGAGGAAGCCAAGGAGCTGAATCTTGATCCGCTTGTCATCCAGTTTATGGATGCGGATCTGGCATCTGAGAAGAACGACATTTTATCCAAATTAAGGCCAATAATAACAAATGATATGATTGATATCATGGCCTTGTCACTCGGAGTTGTGGTCAATGAGGGAGATGTGTATGACAGATACAATGACCTTCGCACCTGCCTTACAACCATGGAGAAATTTGAGAGTACCAGATTAAGGAGTTAATCAATGAAGTTATTATCAATTGCAGTACCTTGTTACAATTCACAGGATTATATGGAGAAGTGCATCGATTCACTGCTTGTTGGCGGAGAAGAGGTTGAGATCCTCATTGTTGATGACGGCTCCAAGGACAGAACAGCAGAGATAGCAGACCAGTATGAGGCCAAGTATCCCACAATCTGCAGAGCTATCCACAAGCCCAACGGAGGACACGGTTCAGCCGTTAATACCGGTATTGAGAATGCCACAGGACTTTTCTTTAAGGTTTTGGATTCCGATGACTGGGTAAAAGAGATTGCATACAGAAAGATACTCAGCACCCTTGCTGAGCTTGCAGGCGGTGATAAGCAGCTTGATCTTCTTATCAGTAACTTCGTATATAACAAAGTCGGAGAGAAGCGCCACAAGGTAATGCGCTATAATTCAATGTTCCCCATTGAGCAGCTCTTTACCTGGAAGGATGTAAAGAGAACTCCCAAGGGACATTACCTTCTTATGCACTCTGTTATTTACAGGACCAAGCTCCTTAGACAGTGCGGACTTAAGCTCCCTGAGCATACTTTCTATGTAGATAATATTTACGTGTTCAATCCGCTTCCTTTTGTTAAGAACATGTACTATCTTGACGTGAATTTCTACTATTACTACATCGGAAGAGAAGACCAGTCGGTTAATCAGCAGATCATGCTCTCCCGTATAGATCAGCAGCTCAAGGTCAACAAGCTCATGGTTGATTATTATGTAGAGAACTATGGCATGATCCGTTCACAGAAAGAGCGCCATAAGTATATGTTTAATTATCTCGAGATAATAACAGCTATTTCGTCAGTTCTTTTGATCACAGAGGACACAAAAGAGAATCTGGCCAAGAGACAGGAGCTCCTTGACTACATTAAAGAGAAGAATTTCCTGCTCTATACCAAGATCAGATACAGTATTGAGGGCACTTACATCTATCTGCCCGGCAAGGGAGGAAGAAAGATCACTCTGGCCGGATATAAGTTATTACAGAAGATTTTCCATTTCAACTAATGGATAATTTTCCTAAAACTTAACGTTATTTAGCATATTTTATGGTGATTATGTTAATTTACATTGTCGATTAAAGTGCTAGAATAAACGAAAAACTATTATTGAGGAATATTATGAAAAAGAAATACGAAAAGTGGACCGGAAGGACGGTAGATAAGGCATGGATGGCCGATATTTTACATCTTGCCCTGCCTATCCTGATTTATGCGCCCATCTATATGATCTGGTTTATTGCCATCGAAAAGCACACATTTACACACTATTCAATCATACATACAGCTGTCGATGACATGATCCCATTTGTAGAGGTTTTTGTTTTACCCTACTATACATGGTTTTTGTATGTATCATTGACACTCTTGTTTTTACTGCTCTCGTTTGAAGTTGAGGACTATTACAAGAACTTCATTTTCCTGGCAACCGGAATGACAGTGTTCCTTGTTGTATCAACACTGTTTCCGAATATGCATCACTTAAGACCTGTAGTGATGCCAAGGGACAATGTTTTTACACACCTTGTGCAGATAATATACAACACGGATTCATCGGCTAACCTTTGGCCCAGCATCCATGTGTACAATTCACTTGGAACAATGATCGCCGTTCATCACTGTAAGAGATGTAATAAAACAACCAAGATAGCAAGTGATTTTATTGGCATTTCCATAATCCTTTCAACGCTGTTTATCAAGCAGCATTCGGTATACGATGTGATCACGGCTTTCATTATGGCAACAATATTCTATATCGTGTTCTACCACACACCATTTCTTGAGAACTTCTGCTCGAGGCAGGAGGAGAGAGTGGCTGTCAGATATAACCTGGATTAAAAATAAAACTCCCTGCTTAATACCAAGCAGGGAGCTTTTTTAATTCATCATTCTGAGTTTTTGCTTCAGACACTCGAAAGTGATATGGTCTGACTTAACGGATACTTCGCCGTCTGTATGAACCCACAGCGGCTTTTGTGTCTTTATTGATACCTTCTGAACAACGTGATGTCCGATGCCTTTTATCCAGAAGTAGTGACCGATAAAGGATAAAGGAAGCGCAAGGAGCATCTTGGCTGATGGCATATCACCTGCATAGACAAGGTCAAACTTTCCGTCGGTGAGATCTGCACCGGGTGCAAACTTAAAGCCTCCGCCCTCGTAGTGATGAACCATGGCTGCTATAAAGATAAAGCGATTTAAGCGAATTGTCTTTTTATCATCAAGAGTTATCTCACAGGCTACTTTCTCTGCGCCAAAGAGCTGTCTTAATGCGATGGAGCCGTAGGTGAGTTTTCCAAGACCTATCTTGTTTAGGAAATTCTTGGTATTTGATGAGAGAGCCTGTTCGCATACTGCAGCATCGAATCCGATTCCTGCGCTGACGTCAAAGAGCCTTGTGACTGCTATACGATCCTCGTGAAGGCGGGAAGTCTCCCTGGACATTGAGTTATAGGTGAGCTTGCCAAGATCCAGCGTTCTTACGTTTTCAGCCTTGAGGATTTGCGCGATCAGGTCATCAAGCTTTTTTGGAAAAGACAGATCCCTTGCAAAATCATTGCTGGAGCCGATGGGGATATAGCCAACAAGAGTTTTCTCAAAATCCTGTATCCCATTTATGACTTCGTTTAAAGTACCGTCTCCGCCAAGGACAATGAGTTTGATCGGTGAATCTGCATCACTGCCTGATGATTTGGGCTCAGTAAGGCTGCTTGCGAGTTTTGTTGCATGCCCGGGACCCTTCGTAAATACAGCTCTGTACTTAAGACCTTTTTCTATGAATTTATTTTCGAGTAATTCCCAAATATCTTTTCCCTTGCCTGATCTGGCAGAAGGGTTAACTATGCAGTAATACATGCTCATCCCCCAATCGAAATATTTTCGTATTAAATTGTAGCATAAAAACTATAGAATTTTTAGAGAGAGTATGATACTATAACGGGGATGTTGCTTTAACGCATTAAACTGTAAATGCGTAAAGTCTTATGTAAAGATTCAGGAGGATTTGGTAAATGTATTCATTGGAAGAAGTTAGGAAGGTTGACCCGGAAATTGCTTCCCTGATCGAGGAAGAAGTAGCTCGCCAGAATGACCACATCGAGCTGATCGCATCAGAGAACTGGACCAGCAAGGCTGTTATGGCAGCTATGGGAAGTCCGCTCACAAACAAATACGCCGAGGGTCTCCCGGGGAAAAGATACTACGGTGGCTGCTATGTTGTAGATAAGGTTGAGAACATAGCAAGAGAAAGGGCAAAAGAGCTGTTCCACTGTGACTATGTTAACGTTCAGCCTCACTCTGGAGCTCAGGCAAATCTGGCTGTTCAGTTTGCACTCCTTAAACCCGGCGACACTATCATGGGTATGGACCTTGAACAGGGCGGACATCTTACCCACGGAAGCAGCGCCAATATTTCCGGAACATACTACAATATCGTTCCTTACGGCGTTGATGAAAACGGAATTCTTGATTATGACAATATGTACAAGCTTGCAGTAGAGCATAAGCCCAAGCTCATCATTGCTGGTGCTTCAGCTTACTGCAGAACCATTGACTTTAAGAAATTCAGAGAAGCAGCAGATGCTTGCGGAGCAGTTCTCATGGTAGATATGGCTCACATCGCAGGACTTGTTGCAGCAGGACTTCATCCAAGTCCATTCCCATACGCAGATGTTGTAACCACAACAACTCACAAGACTCTTCGCGGACCAAGAGGAGGACTTATCCTTTGGAATCAGGAAGCTCAGGATAAGTACAAGTTCAACAAGGCTGTATTCCCCGGAATCCAGGGCGGACCACTTGAGCATGTAGTAGCAGCTAAGGCTATCTGCTTCAAAGAGGCTCTTTCACCAGAATTCAAGCAGTACGCACAGAACATCATTGACAATGCAAAGGCTCTTTGCAACGGACTTATGAGCCGTGGAATCAAGATCGTATCAGGCGGAACAGATAACCACCTTATGCTCATCGATCTCACAAACTTCGGCCTTACAGGAAAAGAAGTTGAAGCCTGGCTCGATGATGCACATATCACAGTCAACAAGAACACAATTCCTAACGAGCAGCAGTCTCCATTCGTTACCAGCGGAATAAGACTCGGTACACCTGCTGTAACAACAAGAGGTATGAACACTGAGGATATGGATCAGATCGCAGAGGCTATCTCAATTGTTATCAAGAACAAGGGAGAGAAGAACGACGAAGCAAGAGCAATTATTAAAAAATTGACTGACAAATATCCCCTGGATTAATTTATCAAATCTGAATTGACATAATATTTGAACTGCTATATCAAGGCTTTGATGTAGCAGTTCTTTTATTTACATAATTGTATAAAATGAATATACAATTAGAATAAATAACAGAAAATACTACAATTTGAATGATAGTTTCTAAATAATCAACGGAAAATTTAAAAATGTATTGACAAATTAGAAGGCTGTGAATATAATAAAACCATCAAGAGATACTTATAAGATATCGAGAATACTTCGACCCAGGTAAATAGAATAAACATAGCCGGGGAGAAAGAAAGGCAGGTACACTCCAAAGGGATAGTTAATTAAAATATTCAGGGAAAGGATGGTACACTCCACCAGCATACTAAGTTAGTTTTATAAAAAGTTTTTAGAAGTATTTAGTAAGTTAGTTAGAAAGAAAGTAAGTATCAGAACTACAGCACTTCAAGTACATGATAAGTGGTTATGACAATATCTCCACCTTGCAACCACAGCATATGAATGCAAAAGTTAATGGAACGATGAGGCTGAGAATTGGAGGATTAGTCCGTTGGACGTAATAACAATTGAATTTGATGAGTACTCGGCATGAGGGCAGAAGCAGGTAACGTGGATGAAGCTTCTGCCCTTCGTATTTGTGTATATGCTTTATATATGCGCAGTGTTAAAATTGTGCTATCATATTAAGTAGAAAAAAGCTTTGAATGGGGAAACAGATGGCACGATTTGAAGAACAGGACTTTGATGAGAAAAGACTGGCTCGCAGAGCGCGTAGAAAAAAGAGCCAGATGGCTGCATACATAACCTTGGGTGTGATCGTTGTAGTAGTATTAGGACTCCTGATATTCGGCATTCACATGCTGAGGAAAGCTTTGGGCAGTAAGCCTGCTGCAGAAGAGGCTACTGTTGAGGCAACAGAAGAGGTATCTTCTGAGCCTGCAGTAATAGAAACTCCTGAGGAAACGGAAGAAGTACAGGAATACACCGAAGAAGAACTGATGGACGAGGTGCTCGGAAATATTCTTTCGGAGATGACTTTAGAGGATAAGGTGGCAGGTCTTTTCCTGGTTACGCCCGAGCAGCTGACGGGAGTTGATACAGCTGTCAAGGCAGGAACCGGTACACAGGAAGCTCTTGCATCATACGCAGTTGGCGGAGTGATATATGCTCCTAAGAATATAAAGTCTACAGATCAGATAAAAGAGATGCTGGAGACCACAGCTACGATGAGTAAGTACCCGATATTCACCATCCTTTCGGAGCAATCGGCTGCGGCGGATTCGGTTAAGACCACTTTGGGGACTGAGCCGGATGCAGAGATAACCGATACGGAAACATCGATGAATGCCGGCAATAAAGCAGGTTCTGAACTATTTAAGAACGGTTTCAATTTTGCGATAACACCTGATATGGAAGTGTCGGAAGAAGGCCGATTCGGAGCAGATATAGATACGGTAAAAGAGCTGACAAGCGCCTATATGTCGGGGCTTCAGGATGCAGGAGTTACTTCCTGCGGATATCTGTTCCCGCTAAAAGGCGATACGGCTTCGGGAATGGCGACAAGTGAAGCTACAAGAGAAGATCTTGTCATAGGAGAGTATGAGGTCTTCAAAAACGCCATTGATTCCGGAATCGGAGCAATGATGGTATCAAATATTTCACTCCCGGAACTTACCGGAGACAATACACCGGCTTGTCTTTCAGATAAGATCGTGGAGGATGAACTCAGAGGAGCACTTGGATTTAACGGAATAGTTATAACAGCTCCTTTGAATGAAAAAGCAGTTACTGAGTATTACACATCGAAAGATGCTGCTATAGCAGCCATTAAGGCTGGAGCAGATATGATATACATTCCTGAAAATTTTGAAGAGGCTTACGCTGGCTTACTGGCAGAGGTTCAGGACGGTAACATCAGCGAAGAGAG
>JAGBMP010000136.1 GCA_017634825.1 Butyrivibrio sp. | reverse complement strand
CTTATAATGGTATTTGAGAGAGTCGTAAGAAACGTTGCTGTAAGCCACTTCCCAAGCATAATGTTTGTTATTTCATTATCGTCATATCTGAAGTTTTTGGTGGTCATAGCAGTGTCAACGTTTTTCTTTGCACTTATCTACACCTTTGTTCCCAGCGCCAAGATGACATTTGTTTATCAGCTTCCGGGAGCCATATTTTCAGCAGTGGTGTGGTATCTCTTTTCATGGCTCTTTTCGATATACGTAAATATGTCCGGTTACTTTTCTATATACGGAAGCATTGCAACTCCGCTTATCATGATGATATGGCTGTACTTTTGCATCTCGATTTTCCTTATAGGAGCCTTTATAAACAGATTCTTCCATCCGGCGGTGAAAGTTTTATATGATGACCACCACCAGAGGAAAGTAAGGGAGAAGGCCAAGAAAAAGAGCACAAGACAGCTTCGTAAACCGAGAAAATACAACGAGTTTGGCTAAAAGGAGAAGACATAATGAACTTTGGAAAATGGAAAAAGAAAAAGTGGTTTGCATATACGGTAGCAACCTGTAGTGCAGTTATACTATATATGCTGTTGTCCCATTTAGGAAACATGTTTACGGCACTTGGGGCTTTCTTTTCATTCTTGAGACCCATTATCTCGGGAATAATAATAGCGTATGTTATCAATCCGCTGGCTAATTTCTTTGACAGAAAGGTTTTCCATAAATTAAAAGGTGAGAAGACAAGATGGACTCTGTCATCTATATGTGCACTGATAGTGCTGATCCTGTGCGTTGTTCTTTTGTTTGTTGCTCTGATACCGCAGCTTGTGGACAGTGCATCTACATTGGTCTACAACATGGACACCTATGTCAGTGCTCTGCAGGAGGTTTTAAGAACGTTTGAAACCGGCTCAAACAGTTATTTCGGACTGGATTTCGGAAAACTGTTCAGCTTCGGCGATTCAATCCTGGACAAGATCAACGATATGATGACTGCTGAAAACTTTAAAATTTTTGCCGGAGGTACAGCCAATGTGGGAAGAGGCGTATTTGATCTGATTATCGCCTTTATCCTTGCGGTTTATTTCCTTTTGGACAAACGCAGGATCACAGGCGGGATCGGAAGATTCATGGCTCTTATCATGAAGCCGGAATCCTTTACAAAAGCAGCGGAGTTTTTGGACAGGTGTAACGTTATCCTTATCAGATACATCAGTGTCGATGTTATAGACGGTCTTATAGTCGGAATAGTCAATTTCCTGTTCATGCTCATCATGAGAATGCCTTATGCAGCTCTTATTTCTGTGATTGTCGGAGTCACAAATCTGGCACCGACTTTCGGACCTATCGTCGGAGCTTTATTGGGAGCGTTTATACTGGTACTGGTTGATCCCTGGTATGCATTGTGGTTCCTCATATTTACGGTTGTTTTGCAGACATTGGACGGATATGTCATCAAGCCTAAACTCTTTGGAGGAAGTCTTGGTGTATCGGCACTTATGATACTGATTGCCATTATTTTGGGCGGCAAATTATTTGGCGTCGGAGGTATTCTTTTAGCTATTCCTTTTGCGGCAATTATTGATTTTACCTGGAAAGATTTTGTTATAAAAAAACTTGAGCATAGACAGGCAAAGCGGTACAATAATTTGTAGAGAATGTATATGGGATTACTACATATAGAATCAATAAAAGGGGGTATATTATGGACTTTGTAATGAATTTTATCGACGGAGCAATTTCTTTTGCCAAGGAGAAGATAGACACAGTAATGGACTTCTGGGAAGGCCTTGATGATGACAAGAAGAAACTCTTCATAGGCTGCGTTGTAGCTACAGTATCAGTGATAGTAATAGCTTCAATCGCATACAGCATTGGTAAGTCCCAGGGCAGGAAACTTGCTATCGAAGAAGAGGATTTCTAAATAAAACCACTAAAAAACCGGGAGCTTCGATAAGAAGCTCCTTTTATGTATGGAGAAGATTATGAAGAAGGTATTAAAGGCCATTGGCATTATTCTTTTGCTGGTAGCGCTTGTCGCGGTTACAGTTGTTGCTTATCTTACCGTTGATGAGTACAGACCGGGTGAGGTAGAGAATCTGGAAATAGCCGGAGAAGCAACGTCGCAAATGGCCAAGGGTAAGAGTATTCGCGTAATGAGCTGGAATTTGGGGTACGGAGCTCTTGGCGACAATGCAGACTTCTTTATGGATGGCGGTAAGATGGTTTATACCGCCGACGAGGAGAGAGTAAAAAAGAATCTGGATGATATCGCTGCTGAAGTGGATAAGATAGCACCTGATATCTTAATAACCCAGGAAACTGACCTGAGTGCAGCAAGATCATATTTTATAAATGAGCCGCAGTATTTGATGGAACATTCGTCCGCGGATGTGTTTGGCGGAAATAATACTTTTGCCTACAACTTTAAGGTTAGTTTTGTTCCGCTTCCAATGCCTCCTATAGGCAAGGTCCACAGCGGACTTGTGGCATTTAGTAAGTTCCGGATGAATGAGGCTGATCGTCTTGCGCTTCCTTGCCCGTTCAAGTGGCCGCTCAGGACCTTTAATTTAAAGAGAGGCCTTGAGGTTATGAGATTTCCAGTGGATGGAAGTGACAAGGAACTGGTTTTGATAAATCTTCATCTGGAGGCCTATGATTCGGGAGAAGGTAAGATTGCTCAGACAAAGCGTCTTAAACAGGTCCTTATGGATGAAGTGGAGAAGGGGAACTACGTTATAGCCGGCGGTGACTTTAATCAGACTTTTTCAAATGCGGATATAAGCAAGTATGCTGCTCTTGATGGAGTCTGGCAGGCCGGATCTATAGATGTTTCAGAGTATGGGGATGATTTTAAGTTTCTGACCGATTCCGGCGAACCTACATGCAGATCGCTGGATAAGGTGCTTGCTGATGCACAGAGCAAGGATTACAGTGATTTCCAATATTATGTGATTGACGGTTATATCGTCTCGAAAAACATTGAAGTGGAGCAGGTCTACACAGATAATCTCGGATTTGTATGCAGTGATCATAATCCTTTGATAATGGACTTCAAACTTCGCTGATTTTTCGTGACAGTAAACGTTTAATCGAATATAATATTAAATAAGGTTTTCTAGCAACTATATTTTGAAAGGGGACAGGAGTTAATGGTACACAAGGCAAAACGTAACGTAATCGTTGGACAGTCGGGAGGCCCTACAGCGGCAATCAATTCATCGCTGGCAGGAGTATACAGGACTGCGATTGACCGTGGATACAAGAAGGTATATGGAATGATCCATGGCGTACAGGGGCTTATGGAAGGCAGATATGTTGATCTTTCTGATCATATTCAGTCAGGCCTTGATATTGAGCTTTTGAAGAGAACACCTTCAGCATATCTTGGATCATGCAGATTTAAGCTTCCTGAGATTTTTGAGAGCAAAGAGATTTACGAGAAGATATTTGAGATTCTCGACAAGCTTCAGATTGACTGCTTTATCTACATCGGTGGTAACGATTCAATGGATACCATCAAGAAGCTTTCAGATTATGCCATCATTTCCGGATCCAACATCAGATTTGTAGGCTGCCCTAAGACAATTGATAACGATCTGGCTCTTACAGACCACACACCCGGATACGGCTCAGCGGCTAAGTACATCGGTACTTCTGTAAAAGAGATCATCAGAGACAGCTGGTCACTTGAGACAACCAACGGTCAGGTTATCATCGTTGAGGTTATGGGAAGAAATGCCGGATGGCTCACAGGCGCAACAGCTCTTGCAAAGGGTGAGGACTGTGACGGACCTGATGCAATCTATCTTCCTGAGCTTCCATTTGATATGGATGCTTTCATCAAGAAGATTAAAGCACTCTTAAAGAGCAAGGCATCAGTTGTTGTTGCTGTTTCAGAGGGTATCAGGACCAAGGACGGCAAGTATGTAAGCGAGCTTGGAAACAGCATTGATTATGTTGATGCTTTCGGACACAAGCAGCTCACAGGTACAGCCAGATACCTCTGCGAAGTAGTTTCCAAGGAGTGCGGATGCAAGACACGTCCTATCGAGCTTTCAACTCTTCAGAGAGCAGCAAGCCACTGCGCATCACGTGTGGATATTCTTGAGGCTTATGAGGTTGGTGGTGCAGCCATGAAGGCAGCTGACGAAGGCGACAGCGGCAAGATGGTTGTTATCGAGAGACTTTCTGATGATCCTTATCAGGCCGGAACAGAGGTTAAGGATGTTCATAAGATAGCTAACGACGAGAGAACAGTTCCGAGAGACTGGATCAACAAGGACGGCACATACGTAACCAACGAGTTTATCACCTATGTAAGACCGCTTATTCAGG
>JAGBMP010000135.1 GCA_017634825.1 Butyrivibrio sp. | reverse complement strand
GTTATGCATCAAATTTTTCAAAAACCCGGCTTTGAGTTTTCCTACCAAAAGTTCATATAAAAATTTTTGTGATGCTTTTTAAAAACAGACTCCAACCAACAAGCCCATATAGATTGTCTTGTGATGCACTTTTGGCCTGTAACCTAGTAAGTAATAAAAAGGAGTCAAAAGAGAACCGTCCCCTTTGACTCCTTTTAAATTGTCTGACAATGAGCCACTGACTCCGTCCCCAGGGCTCATTTCTGGTTTACTCAGCAATCAGATCAACATGGTGTGTGATCAGATAGTCTCCGCTATCAAGGCGCTCGAACATCATGACAAGACTACTGTTATCTTCTCCGGTATAAGAGAGCATATTATTCGCGCCGTCCTGATACTGTGTTCCGAAGAATGCTCTGTACCACTCTATGAACAGTTCTCTGCTTATCACAAGCTTAATATCCGCACTCTGCTTTTTGGAAGCAATCGCTTTTGTCAGCAGATCAATCAGGTCATTGGCATATTCAACCTTATCGGTATAAATTTTGTCAGTTGCAGCGCCAAGCTTTTTTAAATTCGGTGCTGTGCTCTCAAGACCGCTGTACTTGGTACCATTGCATGCAGGAAGATATCTTGACTGATACATTCTTGAATGCATCAGATTCTTCTTGTCACTCACGTTAAAGAAATCGTACGTCTTAGGATCTGTGTCATCCCAAGTACAATCCACGTTGTAGTACTCGTCGTCTAGCTTTATGATATTCCAGGCATGAAGCTCGCCGCCCCATCCGATCACGAAGTATGTAGGAACGCCCAGCTGCTGCATCAGATACTGGAATGCCTTGGCATATCCGCAGCAAACCGTGTAGTCATTGGGGATAGAGCTGAAGGCGCTCTGATCCAGCGTGTTGAACATATAGGTTATCTTGTCGACCAAAGCATCGTGGATGTATTTCTCTTTATCGTAATCTGTTTCCAGACTCTGAGCTCCTGCCAGAATCTTGTTAGCATCATCATTAAATCGCAGCTTAGCCTTCGCCACATCCGGAATTTCTGCGTAGAATTTAAGGCCGACTTTGATCACTTTTCCGCTGTAGTCAGACTCATAGTACTTGGTATTGTCCATCCAGAACAGCTCAGGATGATCGTAGAAAACGCAGTCCCAGGCAGCAATCCATTCCTTCGGAGTGCAATCCTCAACCGGCCTGAACTCGGGAGTCAGCGCATTTGCGTTGGCGTATATCTGCTTATATAATTTCTGCTCTTTTTCGCCAAGCATATGATAGTAAGGGTAAAAGAGCTTGTCGAACTCGGCATCTTCACCGGTTTCGCCCAGGGGTACTGTGTCCGCAATGTTCTGTGCTTCCTGAGGGTCTGTGATCTCCGTGACATCAGGTTCTGCCAGCTTGGCATCACTCTTTTTAACAGCTTGACTCAAATATTCATCAAGTGTCAGCAGCCCTTCATCACCTTGCTCTACCAGCTGCAAATATTCGTCATTGCCGGGGTTATAGTCCTGAAGTTCTCCATCATTCATAACACCTGTCAGATCACGCTTATCGCTATAATCACTGTAGCTCTCTCCCTGAGGCGCGAAATCTGTTGCTTCAACAACAGTCTTTACCAGCTCATCAGCATATATGAATTTGCTTGGATCCATTGATACCGTGTATGTGGTTT
The DNA here is from genome assembly GCA_017634825.1 of Butyrivibrio sp. Taxonomy (GTDB): domain Bacteria; phylum Bacillota; class Clostridia; order Lachnospirales; family Lachnospiraceae; genus Butyrivibrio. The sequence goes on along the minus strand of JAGBMP010000135.1, from coordinate 9,150 downwards.
CCTGAGGTGCTTCCTCGCCTGATTCACCCGCACTTGCCTGTTGTACTTCCGCTTCTTCCTCTGCCGGCGGAACATAGATAGGTCCTATGCTCTGAGCTATGCCTGCTGCAACCTGTCTCACGTCAGGATTTGCAGCACAAAGAAGGATGAGCGCCACAATTAGCACGATCACCCCTAGAATTAAATGCAAAAGTTTATCTACTATTTTCATCTGTGCCTCCGTGCATCCCAAAAACAGTACATTTTTTCAATTGTATTTTATCATTAAAGTGTTAAAAAACAATAAAGACCCCATTACATTATTATTATCTATTGGCATCGCTTGACATACTACGACAGTCGTTGTATATTTACTATGACAGTCGTAGTAACGATGGTCGTAGTATAAACAAACAACAGGAATAAGGTATCAGAATATGCAGGAAATCAGCAGTGATGTGATCCGAGGCTACAACGACACCATAATCCTATTTTTCCTGATGGAAGAGCCCTCCTATGGATACGAGATATCCAGGAATATCAAGGCCATGTCGGAGAACAAATATCTGATAAAAGAGACAACGCTCTACTCCGCGTTCACAAGACTTGAAAAGAACGGTTACATCACATCTTTCAGTCAGGAAGCGGATAACGGGAAGCGCAGAACCTACTATCAGATAACCGAGGCAGGAAGAGTCTACTACAAGGAAAAATGTGAAGAGTGGCGGCTGACCAAGGATGTAATTGAGAGATTTATTTCAGATTAAGCGTTTAGGGGAGAAAAGTGATATGGAAACAATTAAGAATTATCTTGAAACGATGTTTGCAAATTTGCCTGACACAGAGGAAACACGCAGGGCTAAGAGCGAGCTCTTTTCCATGATGGAAGATAAGTACAACGAGCTCAAAGCGCAGGGCATGGCTGAGAATGCCATCGTCGGAACTATCATCACCGAGTTTGGAAACATCGATGAGCTCAAGGAATCCTTGGATCTTGGCAAAAGAGATACCATCGTTCCGGTAGTTTCAGAGCCGGTGCAGACAGTTGCAACCATCGAGAACGTAACTTATGAGAGCGAAGGCAAACGCATGCTGACAATAGATGAGGCCAATGATTATGTCATGGACAACTCACTTAGCACCTTTATTTTCGGGCTTGGCGTATTCTTCTGCATCCTTTCACCGGCCGGACCTGTGCTTTTCAGTGCCTTTGAGGACATCTTTGGAAGCAATGCCTTCACAAATTTCTTATCAAGCTTTGGCGTGGGATTTTTGTTCCTGTCAGTTGCCATCGGTGTTGGACTGATCCTGCTATCAGGCACCAAGAGAAAGGGCTGGGAGTTCCTTGATCAGGACAACTGTGGCCTCGAAATCGAGACAGAACAATTTGTGAAAAAAGAGCTTGAAGAGAACAATTCAAGTCAGCACTTCATGTTCGCCCTGGGCGTTATGTGCTGCATCTGCAGTGTGATCCCGGTGAGCGTCCTCGGTGCAATGAGGATCAAGGTTCTCTCAAGTGCTGTCGGACCATCACTGATCTTTGTCCTGGTCGGCATCGGAGTTTTCTTCATACTGAATTCTTCAAGAAAAGTTTCAGCCTATGAAAAGCTTCTTTCGCTTAACAATAACCCGGAGGCATGAATGAGCCCTGGGGACGGAGTCAGTGGCTCATTGTCAGACAATTTAAAAGGAGTCAAAGGGGACGGTTCTCTTTTGACTCCTTTTTATTACTTACTAGGTGACAGGCCAAAAGTGCATCACAAGACAATCTATATGGGCTTGTTGGTTGGAGTCTGTTTTTAAAAAGCATCACAAAAATTTTTATATGAACTTTTGGTAGGAAAACTCAAAGCCGGGTTTTTGAAAAATTTGATGCATAACATAGTGGCTACATCACAAGCATTGACTCCACGGAACGTTGTGATGTAGTTTTTTGCAAATACTTGTTTGCGACACGAAATCTTTTCTGCAATTTCCAACTATTTTTCGCATAGAGGAAAGTTATGGGGTGGTCGAAATTACGTTTCCAACCATCGAACAGAATATTAGCCTATTATGATGCACTCCCTCCCAGCCTCAAAAAAATGAGCCCTTGACTCCGTCCCTGGGGCTCAAAAAAGGAGTCAAAGAGAACCGTCCCCTTTGACTCCTTTTATATTACTCGATTGTTTTCTTGAAAAGATTTGCGGAATATTCTGTGAAGTTGTCCTCAACCCAGGTGGTGAATTCTGCGGGGGTGATGACTTTGTCTGCGAAGATCTCTACGACGATGTCGTCGTTAACATCCACAACCCTCTTATATAACTCAACGATCAGGTCGTTAAGAAAAACCTGGGTTCCGGTGCTTGGTAACTGATCCAGCTCGATGAGAGTGTCGGTGATTTCCTTTGAAATGCGGTGTTCGTGCTTGATTGCTTCCAGAAGTTCTTTTTCGTTCTTTACCATGACCCTTTGCCTCCCCAAAAAGTGAATGTTTTTACACTATTATTCTATCACATTTGCTATAATTTTATTTGTGAAAATAGGAAACTAAACTTCATAGTATCAGGGGGACAACATGGCACTCATTCAAGTGAACTATCTATCAAAATCACTGTTCAGGACCGTTCCGGTTAACGTGATCCTTCCGGTGGACAAGCTGGATTTCGAAACTTTTTCCTATGCGTCAAAAGACGGATACAAGTTCAAGACGCTCTATCTTCTGCATGGCCTTCTTGGAAACTACACTGACTGGGTGAGCGGAACCAGGATACAGAGATGGGCGGAGGAGAAGAATCTGGCAGTCGTAATGCCGTCCGGAGATAATGCCTTTTATATCAACAGCCGCATCAGCAAGAATGATTACAGCACCTTTATAGGAAAAGAGCTTGTGGAGATAACCAGAAGGATGTTCCCGTTATCAGACAAAAGAGAAGATACCTACATTGCAGGCCTTTCCATGGGAGGGTACGGCGCGCTCAGAAACGGCATTGTTTATAGCGATACATTCAGCCATGTTATCGGGCTCTCATCAGCAATTCATCACATGGAGGAGGGCGACACCGAGAGGTTCATGGTGGAATCTCTTTTCGACGACCTTGACGAAGCCCTTAAGACTGACGCAAACCCAAGGGTTGCCTTTACAGATATGGTAAAAGACAATAGGCCCATCCCGAAGTTCTATCTCTCCTGCGGAACAGAAGACGGTCTCTACGATGCCAACGTAAGATTCAGGGAATTCCTGAAGGAGAACGGAGCAGATGTGACCTGGGATGAAGAAAAGCGCGGCCATGACTGGGATTTCTGGGACAGCCAGATAAAGAAAGTCATCGACTGGCTGCCGCTTGAAGAAGGCGCGAGCGGCCTTAGCAGCGGTCATGTAAAGATCGGAAACGATTCGCTATAAATCAGACTTTTGGGGGAATAAGTATGGGGAATAGCATTGATAAGAAAACCAAATGGTGTTACTGCGTAGGTGCCACGGGGCGAGATGCAGCCTACGTTCTGGTCAGCATGTTTGTGCTTACCTATGTTCAATACACCATGAAGCTAACGGTAGCTCAGTTCTCAGTAATATCCGCAGCAATGGTTGTCTGCATGGTCTGGGATGCGGTTAATGATCTTCTCATGAGCACCATAATAGAGAACTGCCATTTTAAGAGCGGTAAGTTCAGACCCTTCATCATTGTCGGCGCAATACTAAACGCCATCGTGATCATCGCGATGTTTACCATAAGACCGACAGGTTGGGCCTTTGTCTTTTTCTTCAGTTTCATTTATCTAATGTGGGGAATGACCTACACCATCAACGACATCGCCTACTGGGGCATGCTTCCGAGCCTCTCCAGCGACCCGAAGGAAAGAGACTCCCTGGTAACCCTTATGGGAATCTTTATCTGCGTCGGCCAGTTCCTTGTGGCAGGACTTGTGCCGATAGTCATCGCAGGTAACGCAGTCATGGCCTTCAGAGTTGTGGCGCTCATAGTTGCACTTGGCTTTGTTGCTTTCCAGACCCTGACATTCCTCGGAGTAACCGAGACCAAAAGACATGACGACAATAACAACAAAGTCGGCCTAAAGAGCATGGCCGGAATCCTTGCAAGGAACGATCAGCTCATCACTGTTGGCATAGCATACATCCTGTTCTGCGTGGGACAGCAGCTTTTGTTCCTCCTTGCGCTGAACTTCTTTTACTTCCAGTTCGGATACTCTGAGAGCGGAAACCTTGTAACGATATTTACTGTGATGTACGGCCTTGGAACCATGCTGGCACAGTTTGCGTACCCGATCCTCTCAGCCAGGTTTTCCAGAACCAAGATTATAACCTGCACGCTGATCTGCCTTGTGATAGGGTATCTGATCTTCCTTGGTTATGGCTACATAATCCCTGCAAACATCATACTTCTCAACATACTTGGCTTTGTGATCTTCTTTGCCCAGGCCCTTTATAACCTGGCGGTCATCGTCATGGTCAACAACACCATAGAGTACGACGAGTACAAGTACGGCGAGAGGCACGACAGTATAATCTCAGCCATCAGGTCTTTTGCCGTAAAATTATCTAACGCCCTGAACCAGGCTGCAGCTTCTCTGATACTGATAGTCAGCGGGATCTACGCCGTGAGCCAGAACATCAGCGCGCTGGAGATGGAAGTCGGAGCAGGAACCATTGACAGGCAGACAGCGCTCGCACAGGCCGACAGCTTCATTGCCACAGTCCAGCCCTCCCAGACTCTGACCCTGAGAATAGGAATGGTCTTTGTTCCGCTGATCATGATGACCCTGGCATATCTGATATTGAGAGCCGGATACAAAATTGATGAGAAAGAGTACGACAGAATCGTTGCGGAGATAGCCAAAAGGCAATTATAATAAAATCAGATACCGGTAACTGCTTTAAATGGAGAAAAGGACATGACAGACCAGATTGAAGTTTTCACACACAGCAGCATCAGGATAAAAGATGATTCAAGAACCATTTACGTAGATCCTTACAAGATCAGGGAAGACTATAAGGACGCAGATTATATCTTCATTACCCACGGACACTACGACCATTTCTCCGTGGAGGATATCAAGAAAGTTGCCATGAAATCAACAATACTGGTGGTTCCCGAGAGCATGGTAGATGACGCACGGGAAGTCGAGATTCTGGTAAAAGAGATCGTGACAGTAAAGCCCGGTGACAAGACCAAAATAGAGGGTCTGGAAGTTGAGGCTGTTCCTGCCTATAACAACATAAAGCCCTTCCACCCAAAGAGAGCAGAATGGGTTGGATATATCCTTAGCATGGGTGGCAAGCGCATTTACATCGCAGGCGACACAGGACTTACCAAGGAATCAAAGGAAGTTAAGTGCGACATCGCAATGGTGCCTATCGGCGGAACCTACACCATGGATGCCAAGAAGGCAGCAGATCTTATCAACATCATCAAGCCTTCCGTTGCGATTCCGACACACTACGGAAGCGTGGTCGGAAAGCCATCGGACGCCGAGCATTTCGCCGAGCTGGTAAAAGAGCCTGTGGAGGTAGTTACCAAGATCCAGTATTTTGACTAAAGAATTATGAGGAGTTTCCGCTAAGGAGACTCCTTTTTAGAAAATAAGTTTTGGAGGAGAGCATATGCCGGGACCGGGATTTCATGGGGGATTGGGACCAAGAGGTTTTTTGACAGACGAAGAGAAGAATAATCTGCCTCAGGTGGATTCAAAGCTCCTTATCAGGATTCTTTCGTATATGAAGCCTTACTGGCTTCAGTTTGTATTTGTCTTTGTGGCAATACTTATAAGTGCTGTGGTAGGCCTTTTGCCATCTATCATCACAGGTAAGATTGTGGATGAAGCCCTTATCAACAAGGATATGGCGCTACTTGTCCGCCTTCTTCTCATGGCCTTTGCGACTCTTGCAGCTTCGCAGATTGTGGGAGTTTTAGAGCGCTACATAAACGCCTGGATCGCGCAGCGCATCATCTATGACATGAAGAACGAGATGTACCATCACCTGCAGTACATGCCACATTCCTTCTTTACCACCGAGAAACAGGGTGACATCATAACCCGCATGAATACTGATATCAGCGGAGTCAGCAGCGTCATTTCCGGAACGCTCTCAAGTGTTGTTTCAAACGCAGCGACTCTTATAACCACGCTGGTTGCGCTCTTTGCCATGAGCTGGAAGCTGGCAATTGTGGGCGTTATCATCATACCGCTCTTGATACTCCCTACCAAGAGAGTAGGCAAGAACCAGTGGAAGATCCGCACAGATTCCCAGACCAAGAACGACGAGATGAATCAGCTGATAAACGAGACACTGAGCGTCAGCGGCTCAATGCTGGTCAAGCTCTTTACAAGAGAGGAGCGCGAGTTTGAGAAATTCAAAAAGACCAACGAGGAGCTCACGGCGCTTAACCTGAAAGAGCAGCGAAGCGGCAGCTGGTTCAGGGTTGTCATGGGAATGTTCACCCAGGTAGGACCTCTTCTTATGTACTTTGCCGGCGGCTATCTTATCATTTCAAAGCTTGATGAGAGCCTTACCGTCGGTATGATCACAGCCATGGTTGCCCTGATAAACAGGCTCTATCGCCCGGTTCAGGAGCTTTTAAACCTTCAGGTTGACTTCACAAGGAGCCTTGCACTATTTACCAGGATATTTGCCTACTTTGACATGAAGAGCAATATAGTTTCACCTGAAAATGGTAAAAGACCTGATGTCCGCTGCAAGGATATCGAGTACAGCCACGTGAAGTTCTCCTATGACCCTGAGGTTCCGATCCTTAAGGATATTAACTTCACGGTACCGGGGGGTAAGATGTATGCCATCGTAGGCCCGTCAGGCTCCGGTAAATCCACCGTTGTAAACCTTATCCCAAGACTTTACGATGTGCTTGGCGGCTCGGTAAAAATAGGCGGCGTAGATGTCCGCGACTTCGACCTTTCATACCTTAGAGAGAACATCGGAGTGGTAACTCAGGAGACATATCTTTTCAACGGAACCATAAAAGAGAACCTCCTCTATGCCAAGGAAGATGCCACCGATGAAGAACTGATACAGGCTTGCAAAAACGCCAACATCCACGACTTTATCGCATCCCAGCCGGAAGGCTACAACACAATGGTGGGTAACAGAGGACTTAAGCTCTCAGGCGGTGAGAAGCAGAGGCTTTCAATCGCAAGAGTAATCCTGAAAGACCCCAAGATCCTGATCCTGGACGAGGCCACCAGCGCCCTCGATTCAATATCCGAGAACGCGATCCAGGATGCCCTTGAACTCCTTATGCAGGGCAGGACCAGCATTGTGATTGCCCACAGACTCTCGACTATCTTAAAGGCTGACGCCATACTGGTGGTCAAGGACGGCGTCATAGCCGAGCAGGGTTCACACGAATCGCTCCTTGCTCTGGGCGGCATATACAAAGAACTCTATGAAACCCAGTTCCGACTTGTCCTTGATATGGAGGGCGAGGGAGACGTGCAGAAATCAGACTATTGGGGTAATATAGAAGAAGACACAATTGGCTTCTAGCATGTAAAACATATTTAGAAGGAGAAAGAGATTATGCAGAGAGTAGTAGATTTTTTGAAAGCAGCAAACACTTATTATCTTGCGACAGTTGACGGCGACCAGCCAAGAGTAAGACCTTTCGGTACAGCTCATGTTTTTGAGGGCAAGCTCTACATCCAGACAGGCAAGGTAAAAGACGTATCCAAGCAGATCCACGCTAATCCCAAGGTTGAGATCTGTGCATTTATGAACGGCGAGTGGCTCAGAGTAGCAGGTGAGCTTGTTGAGGATGACAGGATTGAAGCAAGACAGTCCATGCTTGATGCTTATCCATCACTTCAGGGAATGTATAAGGCAGATGACGGAAACACAGAGGTGTTCTACTTTAAGAATGCAACAGCAACCTTCAGCTCCTTTACAAAAGCACCTGAGACTGTTACATTCTGATAGGACAAAAACTAACGTTAGGAGATTTGAATTTACATGCTGTTCTTTTTGATGAACCCCGTTGTTATGCACGGCGGACTGCTTGTGGCAGCAGCTGCCATACCTGCAGTATTTCTTATGATCAAGGTTTATCGCTCTGACAGACTTGAGAAGGAAAGCCCATATCTTATCAAAAAGCTTATCTGGGCCGGACTGTTTTCAGTGCTGCTGGCACTTGTTGAAGAGACCGTGCTGTCGTTTATTTTGGGGCTTTTTGTGCCGGTGGAATCGCCGCTTTATAACATCATCATGTTCTTTGTCATTGTGGCATTTTCCGAGGAGACTTCCAAATATCTTTTCATGTACAGAAAAACCTGGAGGAATCCGGAGTTCAACTGCCAGTATGACGGAGTTGTATATGCGGTCATAACATCCCTTAGCTTTGCGCTCTTTGAAAACATAACTTATGTAGTGAGCTATGGCCTTGGCACTGCGCTGATAAGAGCTGTCACTGCAATCCCGGGACATGCGAGCTTTGGTGTATTCATGGGAGTATTCTACGGAATAGCCAAGAGATGCGATTACAGAGGAAACAAGTCAGGTGCATCGTTCTTCAAATGCATGGCAATACTGGTACCGGCTCTTTTACACGGTGCATATGATTACATCGCAACCATGGAAGCAGACAGTGGTGACTGGTCCTTCCTGGTGTTCATAATCATCATGTTTATCATTAGTTATATCCTCATTGGCAAGCAGGCAAAGAAGGACAGGCCTATAAACTATTAATTAAGAAAGTATAAACAAATTGTTAAAAATGTGCTAGTCAATGCTAAGAATATCCGATTTTTTTCTGAAAACTTCCAAAATATAATGACATTATCAAGACATGATAATGTCATTATTTTTTTAGGAAAAGGGAGGTTTTAAGAAATGAAAAGAAGTCTTTCAGTAATCTTAACAGCAGCTATGGTCCTTTCACTTTTTGGCTGTGGTGTTCAGGCTCCTGAGACACCGGCTGCTACAGAAGCACCCGCTGCTACAGAAGCGCCCGCAGCAGAAGCACCTGCAGCAGAAGCACCTGCCACAGAGCCTGCAGCTGATGCAATCACACTGGTTATGGCAGAGGTTAACCCACTTGATACCATCGTTGGTATGACAGACCAGAAGTTCAAGGAAGAGGTTGAGGCAAGATCAAACGGATCAATCCTTATCGACCTTCAGGCAAGTGGCGTTCTTGGATCAGAGAACGACGTACTTGAGTC
>JAGBMP010000134.1 GCA_017634825.1 Butyrivibrio sp. | reverse complement strand
TGCCTCTTGGACATTTCAGCTCAACCTTACGGTATATATGAAGATTTTAATCTAGGACAGTAGTGCCTCATGGACATTTCAGCTCAACCTTACGGTATATATGAAGATTTTGCTCTAGGACAGTAGTGCCTCTTGGACATTTCAGCTCAACCTTACGGTATATATGAAGATTTTGCTCTAGGACAGTAGTGCCTCATGGACATTTCATCTCAGCCTTACGGTATATATGAAGTTTTTGCTCAGGGACAGTAGCCCTCCATGGGTCACATCGTTTTTCATTACGGTATATATTGAGTTTTTACTCAGAGACAGTAGCCCTCTGTGGATCATCCTGTTTTCGACTACGGTATATACGAAGATTTTGCTCAGGGACAGTAGCCCTCCGCGAATCGCTCAAATTCCCTTACGGTATTTTTGCAATTTCCCTCTCAGGACAGTAAACCTCCTACTCATCCACCCTATTGGCCGGCCATACCCTAAGCAAACAATTGCACAAGGGGCTTTCCCTGCCTTAGCGCGCATACCTTCCCGGAAGGTCCCCTTCTGCCGGCCCCCTTAGTGACCTAAACGCATGAAATGCCAAAACGTCAAGAATGGGCGCTCTTTGCCCACTTGCTTTGTTCTTGACGTTTTGGCATTTCATGCTACAATCCCCGAAACCAGGGGTCGGCAGAAGACACATCAACGACGCATATCGCAAACAGCATATATTTTCACGGGATCAACCATATATCAAACATCTAATGACATAGATCAGGAAAATATGCACAGGATAAAAAGCATAGAACAAATACTTCAGATTTCCAATCTTTCTGCCTCTCTTATGGTTGTAGAAATAAAGAAGCACAAAAGAAGGAAGAGCATGGTACTCAGTGCCGAGGAAACTCAGCTCCAAATATCCCGCTACTAAATTGAGAGGAGACTGGTATCTGAGCAAGTAGAAGATAAAGATAAGCCCAACGCCGAAGCCATGGTAATCGCTGCGGATAAGTTCTGCAACAAGTATTCCGAGTCCGCAGGCAAGTCCGGCTAAAGTGTAAGAGGCCCAGAGCGGAATGGGAAACTTCTCTCTAAGCTTGCTAATAAAGAAATCAGCAGCCCAGATAACAAGCAGTCCGATAAGGAGCGTGAAATACACATTGCACTTATCCCAGATATGATCAAGGTTGGCGCTAAGACACTCAAAGAAATTGATGTTAAAGACTTCTTTTTTAGCAAAGAAGGTTATATCAAAAAACGGTTCTGAAATTATGCCAAAAAGTAACAGGCTAAGAGCGTATCTTAGCCTGCTTTTTGTATGAATGAATCCTTCCACGATCAAAAAGCAGAATATCGGAAAAGAATTTCTGCCGATGCCACGAAGGATATCGTATATAAGCTTGATCTTCTCAAAAGGAATATCATCAGGATAAAGACCGGCCTTTACAACCGGAAGCATTATACCTGCTGTTAAGTGGTCCAGAAGCATAACAAGACATGCAATCACTTTAAGAGTGTGACCGTTTATTCTCTTCATGTCATCTGAAATACCACGCATAACTGCTCCTAAATGAATTACTCGAAGATGACTTTGTCCCAGGTGTCGTCAGGAACAAGAGCGATGTAGGTCTTACCTGTGTTGATCTGAAGCTCTGCGCCGGTTTCATCGTAGAACTTGGTTACACCGGTCTCGCTGGTCTTGGCCCATGTACAATCCTTGGCTACACCGTTTGTGAGATACCATGCATACTCGCCTGAGCCGATGCAGTTATAGATAAGGTATCCGTTCTCATCGAGCTGAGCGAATGAGCATTTCTGAAGGATCACGTTCTTGAAAGTAAGTGGCTGCTCACTTGCTGCATCAAAGTACTGATCGCCGTACTCATAGTACTCATAAAGACCTGTCTCTGCATTGTAAACAAGCTTGGATGAGTTGTGTGTGAAAGGAAGAATAACACTGTTTGCTGTGTATGATCTGTCATACTTCTCATCGAGCTTGATCTCTTTGCCGTACTCTACGAAGTTGAAGTGGCTTCCCTCGTTTGCAAACTCATTGTAAGTAGCTGAGATGCCGAATCTCTCGATATCTGACTCAAGATCGCCGTTTAAGATGTACTCTGTAAACTCTCTTGACTTGCCGTTGTCTACCCTTGAGAAATATCCTGAGATGTGATCCTTGGCCCAGTCTTTTGCAAAGTATGCATCGTTGTGATAAGGGCCTCCGTCGTGGCAGAGGATTGCGTTCCACTCAGCTGCCAGAAGGATGTTTGTAGGTCTTGTGCTACGAATACTTCCAAGCTGGTCGATTGAACCCCAGTCCTTAACAACGCACATAAGTCTTGTGATTCTGTCGTTCTTGGTGCTGTTCATGAGCTCATAAACAACATCAGCCTTTGTTGTGTCAAAGTGAGGAAGAGCAGTGATCTCGTTGTCGACCATGGCTGCGATAGGACGCTGGTCCTTGATATCCTCGCTGATAGGCTCACCTGTGAGCTCTGAGAAATACATTCCTTCCGGAAGTACGTAAGGCTCGTCGGTCTCTACAGGTGCTTCCTCTTCTACAGAGGTCTCCTCAGTTGCAGTATCTGTAATCTGTTCAAAAGAAACTCCGCTGCTTGATTCGCTGTCGTCGCCGCCTTCAGGTTTTGATCCGCAGGCTGCCAAAGTCACGAGCATTGTTGCACTGAGAATAGTTGCAACAGCTCTTTTACCATATGTTCTAAACATTTTCATAATCTCCTTATTTTAATTGAAAATAATCAATCCTTTATATTCTACCAAAAGCGCAGGGGTTTTTCCATGACTTTTCCATGAAAGTTTCATGGTATAATAAAGAAGAACAGCAAGACTATAATGATTTTTAGGAGGCAGTGCTTATGAAACTGATGTTTATTGGTGCTGACCATGAAGTTACCGGAAGCTGTCATTTTATCGAGGCTGCAGGCAAGAACATCTTAGTTGATTACGGAATGGAGCAGGGCAGGAATTACTTTGAAAACGTGCCACTGCCTGTATCTGCGCCGGAAATTGATTACGTGTTCCTGACACATGCTCATGTGGATCACTCAGGAAATCTCCCGCTCCTATATGCAAAGGGCTTTAGAGGCAAGATATTCTCAACAGAAGCCACAGCCGATCTGTGCAACATAATGCTCAGAGACTGCGCCCACATTCAGATGCAGGAGGCAGAGTGGAGAAACCGTAAGGGTAAAAGAAATAAGGACATCGCCATAATTGAGCCTGCCTATACCATGGAAGACGCGGAGAACACCATCAGATCCTTCGTTCCCTGCAGCTATGGAACCGAGATACAGGTCTGTGAGGGCATTAAGATCAGGTTCACCGATATCGGTCATCTTCTCGGCTCCTCCAGCATAGAAGTCTGGCTTCAGGAAAAGAATGTGGAGAAGAAGCTTGTCTTTTCCGGAGATATAGGAAACAAGAATCAGCCGCTTATCAAGGACCCTCAGATGACGGAAGAGGCCGACTACGTCGTTATGGAATCCACCTACGGCGACAGGCTCCATCCCGTCGAGAGACCCGATTACGTAAAAGAGCTTGCGGCTATCCTGGACAAGACCTTTGCCCGCGGAGGAAATGTCGTAATCCCTTCCTTTGCAATCGGCAGAACCCAGGAAGTGCTGTATTTTATAAGGCTTATCAAGAGAGGACAGCTGGTCACCTCGAAACCTGATTTCAAAGTATTTGTTGACAGCCCTCTGGCGGTTGAAGCAACAGAGATCTTTGAGAGAAATCAGTATGACTGCTACGATGATGAGGCGCTTGAACTCATCAGGAAACATATAAATCCCATAACCTTCCCGGGACTTAATCTGTCCATCACAACAGAGGAGTCCAGGGCTATTAATGAGGACCCGGAGCCCAAGGTTATTATCTCTGCAGCCGGAATGTGCGACGCAGGCAGAATCAGACATCACCTTAAGCACAACCTCTGGCGAGAAGAGAGTACCATTTTATTTGTCGGATATCAGTCCGTTGGAACCACCGGACGTGCTATCATAGACGGTGCAGAGCAGATCAAGCTCTTTGGCGAGACCATCGATGTCAAGGCAGAGATTGCCAAGCTTGAAGGCCTGTCCGGCCACGCTGATCGAGGCGGCCTTATTGAGTGGATAGAAGGCTTTAAAAAGAGACCTAAGAAGGTATTTGTCGTACACGGCGAAGACAGCGTGTGCACCTCCTTTGCCAAGTGTCTTGCAAACGAGCACGGATTCGATGCTTACGCACCTTACAGCGGAACAGAATTTGACATAATCTCCGGACAGATCATGAAGGAAGGTATTCCTGTTCCGGTCAAGAAGAAAGAATCTACACTTGTTTCCGACGTCTATGCCCGTCTCAAAGCCGCTGGGGCAAGGCTTATGGGCATCATAGCCAAGGCAGAGGGAATGACAAACAAGGACAAGGCGAAATTTGCAGATCAGATAAATTCGCTGTGTGATAAATGGAGTAAATAAAGGGAGGAGTAACTATGGCAAGAGCGGATGAGATTTTCATCGACATGTGCAGGGATATCCTGGACAATGGCACCTCAACCGAGGGGGAGAAGGTAAGACCACACTGGCCGGATGGAACACCGGCATACACTATCAAGAAATTCGGTGTTGTAAACAGATATGACCTTTCCAAAGAGTTTCCAATCATGACTCTGAGAAAGACCGCTCTTAAGAGCGCAACTGACGAGGTTTTGTGGATATACCAGCAAAAGAGCAACAACATCCATGACCTCAACAGCCACATTTGGGATGAGTGGGCTGACGAGACCGGATCCATCGGAAAGGCCTACGGCTATCAGATCGGTCAAAAGAGTATCTACAAAGAGGGAGAGTTCGACCAGATGGACAGGGTTATCTATGACCTCAAGAACAATCCTTTTTCAAGACGTATCATGACCAATACATATGTCTTTTCCGACCTTCACGAGATGCATCTCTACCCCTGTGCTTACAGCGTGACCTACAATGTAACTCAGAAGAAGGGCGAGGATAAGCTCACACTTAATGCAATCCTGAACCAGAGATCACAGGACGTTCTTGCAGCCAACAACTGGAACGTTGTTCAGTATGCTGTTCTGGTACACATGATCGCTCAGGTATGTGACATGAACGTAGGCGAGCTGGTGCACGTAATTGCAGATGCTCACATCTACGACAGACATGTTCCGCTCATCAAGGAACTCATTGAGAGAAAGCCTCTTCCGGCACCCAAGTTCCATCTCAACCCAGACATCAAGGACTTCTACAAGTTCACCAGAAACGATGTGTCACTTGAGGGCTACGAGGTTTCAGGTGAGCAGTTAAAAGATATTCCTATAGCCATATAATTACGGAGGACATATACATGCAGGCAATTGTAGCAGTGGACAGCAACTGGGCCATTGGAAATAAGGGACAGCTCCTGGTGAGCATCCCTGCGGATCAGAAGGACAACTTCAGGGCAAGGACCCTTGATAAGACCATAATCTACGGAAGGAAGACTCTTGAGACCTTTCCCCAGAAGATAGTTCTTCCAAAGAGAAGAAACATCATCCTCTCAACCAAACCCGACTATGAGGTGAGGAACGCAGAGGTTGCACATAACAGAGAAGAGCTCCTTGAACTTATTAAGGACGAGAATCCGGATGATGTATTTATCATCGGCGGAGCCAGTGTTTATAAGGAGTTTCTTGATGACTGTGACAAATGCATCGTGACCTTCATCGACAAGGAATATGAGGCAGATGCTTATTTCCCCAACCTGGACAAGATGCCGGAATGGGAGCTCGTAGAAGAGAGCGACGAACAGGTTTATTTTGACTTAACATACACATACAGGATTTATACAAGAAAATGACTAGAAAAAGAGCTTTAGTACTTATCAACAAGACTGCCGGAATGGGCAGAGCAGGTAACGATACCTTCGACATAGTGAAAAAACTTGCGGAGAACGGATATGAGCCGCTGGTTTATCCAATTATTCCGGGGACAGAACTGTCCTCGGAAATTCTTCTTTCGCAGTATGACGGGAAGATCGACATGGTGTTGTGCAGCGGCGGAGACGGTACGCTCAATCATGTCATGAGCGCCATCATGGACATGGACCAAAAGCCTGTCCTTGCCTATGTGCCTGCGGGAAGTACCAATGATTTCGCAAAGGGTCTTGGCATTCCTGCCCAGCGTTCCAAGGCTATAGATATCGCTGTTTTGGGAAAAGAGTATACGTATGACGTTGGAAGGATTGGAGAGCGCTACTTTAATTACGTGGCTGCCTTCGGAGCATTTTCCAAAGTGAGCTATGCTACGGATCAGGAGCTCAAGAACGTTTTAGGCTATGCTGCCTATGTCATCAGCGCCATTGCTGAGCTTCCGCAGAACATCGGCTACAGCACCCATATGAAAGTTGAGGCTGAGGGCATAAGCGAAGAGGGCGATTATCTTTTTGGCGCCTTGAGTAATTCTGCTTCGGTGGGTGGAATGAATTTGTTCGGTGATTCGGATATACATCAGGACGATGGCAAGATGGAGCTCATGCTTATCAGATCTCCCAAGAATCTTGCAGAGTTCAATGCAATCCTGACAGCTCTTGCCACAAGAGAAGAAGGTAACCCATACATCACTTTTAAGCAGGTAAGGTGGGCTAACTTCTATTCTGAGGATGAGGTGGAATGGACTCTCGATGGTGAATTTGGCGGTGCTTATAAAGAAAGCAGAATTGAAGTTATCAATAAGGCCATAACCATCAGGGTTAAATAAATGAAGAAGAATGATGTTATCCTCATTGCACTGCTTTTGGTGGTGGCACTTTTAACCGCTGGCGGAATGAGGATCCGGCAAATGAATAATACAAAGGATACAGCAAACGTTGTGGTGACCATAGACGGAGAGGT
>JAGBMP010000133.1 GCA_017634825.1 Butyrivibrio sp. | reverse complement strand
GGGATGTGGCGACGGCGGATGCTGTGGCGGATCAGAAGGCGGCTGCGGTGGATGCGGCGGATGCCATACATACGAGCCTGATTTTGAGGGGCAGAATATCGGTAAGACCTGCAGAACTCATTACACAGGAACATTTAATGACGGAACCAAGTTTGATTCATCCTATGACAGAGGAGAACCTTTAGAGTTTATCTGCGGAACAGGAATGATGATCCATGGTTTTGATAAGGCTGTTGCAACAATGAATGTCGGAGATATCATCGATATTCATCTTGAGCCTTCGGAAGCATACGGCGATGTTGATCCAAGTGCTTTTATTACAATGAATATTTCAGATCTTCCGGGATCAGAAGAGCTTACAGTTGACCAGAAGGTTTACCTTCAGGACATCTACGGAAGGCCTATTCCTGTTAAGGTTACAGCCAAGGACGACACACAGATCACATTCGATGCTAACCACGAAATGGCAGGCAAAGAGCTCAACTTTAAGATAGAACTTGTGGAAGTAAAATAAAGTTTCATCCGGGCTTCTTTTGGGGTGAAATTAATATTTATTTTCGATAAATTTTATGCTTTTTAGTGTTGAAAATACTATATCTGATAGGTTAGTATTTAATTAAGATATAGGTAGTTATAATATGACCTTAAAAAGTATATAGAGGTAAAGGACTATGAAAAAGTTGAGATTGAAAAGAGTTTTAGCTATGGCGTTGACAGCCGTAATGACATTCACACTTCTTGCATGTGGTGCAACGAATGATGCGATTGTCGATGATCAGGCTGCTGTCAGAGGTCTGGAAGAGGGAGCCGGAGAGATCTGGATTGATGATGAGGCAATTGCCCTTGCAGGATCAGCTGCATCATCTCAGGCAGCACTTGATGCCTGCACTGCTGTATTTAATATCATGAATCAGCAGAGAGTAGCAAGAGGTCTTTCAGAGCTTGCCTGGAGCCAGCCACTTACAGATGCTGCACAGGTTCGTGCTAATGAGATCACAACAATGTTCTCACACACAAGACCTAACGGATCAGCATTCTGGACAGTTGATTCAAGTTGCCAGTATGGTGAGAATCTTGCTAAGCTGTATCAGTCAGCTGATGCTGTTTACACAGCATGGATGAATTCACCTACACACGCTGCCAACATTATGGATGGCGGATACAAGACAGTTGGTATCGCTATTTGCCAGACAGGCGACGGCAGTTGGTACTGGGCACAAGAATTTGGATATTAAACGAGGAAAATTAAAAAACACAGTCACTTGCTTGCAAGAGTGGCTGTGTTTTTTTATTTGACGACTAAACACCATGAGGAAAGAAGCGACGTGTCTTTATACGGCGCGATTTCCGAATGTGTTTAGTATTGCGAGAACGCAGTGGAGCAATGCGTTTAATATCCAATACGTAGATTCTTCGATTAAAGAAGTGCTATAATATAGTTGACTATATAATACCTGGGGAGGTGTTACTATGTTTGGAAAATCATCAAAGGACATCTACATCAACAACGAAACAAGACCACTATCTGTTTCAGGTGCAAATGACAATCCTTACATGCAGGAGATGCTCAGAGGCGAAGAGAAGCGCCGTGAGAAAAACCGCGATGACATTCACAACAGACAGAACGGTTACATCAAGTAAATATTGATAACAAACAAAGCGCCTGCTTCTTTAACCTGAAGCAGGCGCTTTTTTGCAATATTGCATTAAAGTCTGTCTATGGTACTCTCAGAGTATTTCTCGTCGCAGTATTTGCAGCGATAGATCTCTTTTTTCTCATCGGCGAGGTAAAAGATTTGTGGCAGTTCCTGCTCGATTGATGAGATGCATCTTGGGTTGTGGCATCTGATAACTCCGGTGATCTCTTTAGGAAGAACCAAAGACCGCTTTTCGATGATCTCACCTGCCTTTATTACGTTTACCGTGATGTTGTGGTCGATGAAAGCAAGTACGTCAAGGTCCAGGGAATCGATGTCACATTCTACTTTCAGAATATCTTTTTTACCCATCGCCTTACTCTTGGCGTTCTTTATGATGGCAACTGTGGAATCCAGCTTATCAAGTCCAAGGTGTCTGTATATCTGCATGCTTTTTCCTGCCTGGATGTGGTCAAGAACAAAGCCTTCCTCTATTTTTCCAATATTAAGCATTATATGTTCCTCCCGATTTATTTGATATTAAGAAGTGTGAGTATCAGAGCCATTCTTACGTACAGTCCGTACTGAACCTGCTTAAAGTAAGCTGCCCTTGGGTCATCATCTATTTCAACGGATATCTCGTTAACCCTTGGGAGAGGGTGGAGAATATACATATTTTCTTTGGCTTTTGCCATTTTCTCTTTGTTGAGAATGTAGAAATCTTTAAGTCTTATGTAATCTTCCTCGTTGAAGAAACGTTCCTTCTGAACTCTTGTCATGTAGAGGAAATCAAGCTGAGGAATTACTTCTTCAAGCTTTATCACTTCTTCATAGGGGATGTTCTTTTGTGTGAGCATCTCTGTTATGTAGTCGGGAACCCTTAGCTCTTTTGGCGAAATAAAGATAAAGCGAATGCCATCATATCTGCTGAGGGCATTTATAAGTGAGTGGACGGTTCTGCCGAATTTAAGGTCTCCGCAAAGGCCTATGGTAAAGTCACCGAGCATGCCGTATAAAGACCTGATGGTGAGAAGGTCAGTAAGGGTCTGGGTCGGGTGCTGATGTCCGCCGTCACCTGCATTGATCACCGGGATTCCTGATTTGGTGGCTGCTACCATAGGAGCACCTTCCTTGGGGTGTCTCATGGCGCAGATGTCTGCAAAGCAGGAGATTACCCTTATTGTGTCTGCTACGCTTTCTCCCTTGGCTGCTGAGGAATTTGATGCATCAGCAAAGCCCAGTGTCTTGCCTCCAAGGCGCAGCATTGCTGTTTCAAAGGACAGTCTTGTTCTGGTGCTTGGCTCGTAGAAGCAGGTGGCAAGGATCTTGCCGTCACACTTGTGGGCATAGCCCTCCATGTTCCTTTCTATATCGCCTGCCAGGTCAAAAAGGTCTTCCAGTTCCTCCACTGAAAAGTCCAGAGGATTCATCATGTGTCTTAATTCTTTCATACTCTCTCCCTTTTTATTTTTATATTTAATGTAAGCGCGTATCCTAAAAAAAGAATACGCGCTTAGTTCATTAATTCGATATGACTGTAAATGTCGACGCGGGAGCCGACAGATCTACAGGAATGTGATAGTAAGTTTTGTCGTCACCAAATACTTTGAAATAAACATAACGGCTTGTCACATTAATGCTGTTGACAACGCCTTCGAAGAGAACAACTTTATTGCCACCGTCCAGATCGCATCTGCGAAGAGAAGGATTCATGGCATTTGAATAGGAATAGTAAATATGATTGTTATCAATAGTGAAACAATCGCATCTGTCTGAAGTAACCAGCTGCTGCTCGCCGTTTGTGAGATTGGTTCTCCAGAGGCTGTAGTTGGAGGTTCCGTTGAGGTAATAAAGGTATCCGTCCTTGACTACGGGAAAGAAATAAAAACCACTTATAACAGGAGTGGTAATATCGCCGTCTTTTGTATGTAGAGCGTGAATATCATGATCATTGCTAACGCCGGTGTAATAGATAATACCGTTGTCATAGCACATGGGGGAGATGAGCTCATCCGCCACCATGGTGTTGTCTTTTTTGTCACATCTGATCTTGTGAAGAGTTCCGCCGCTCTCATCCTTGATCTGATAGTAGAGGTATTCTCCGCACAGCTGGGTCTCACCACAGAAATCTCTGACAAGGCAAACCTGATCGCGGCCGGAGGTCTTGCATCTGTAGATACCATACTGCTTGGAAGCAGCTCCAAGACCTGTGACCTTGGAAGATTTGCTGGTGGAATCCATATAGAAATAAAGATAACCGTTAGCGCCGCTGATATATTTACAGCCCATGCTGGTGAGGCGCTTGGGCTTGGATTCATCAACATTCATGGAATAAAGGCATCCATCGTCATATGCATTTGAAAAATATACTTTGCCGTCCATTTCAAAAAACAGACCACCGTTTTGCATGTTGCCGGGAATATTACCTGAATCGGTGGGACTCATAGGGACATGTTTATCAATGAAATAGAGAGTAAGAGCACCGGTTATGACCAGAAGCATCAGTATGAAAAACAGTGCAAATTTCTTATTCATTCTTTTCCCTCCGCTTTTTATTATATAGCGAGTGTCTTCTTGCTATCAAGAAGTAATTTGTTATATCATTAATCATGTAAAATAATGGAAAAAGTACGTGGAGGAGCAGACACTTGGATTTAAAGGACCTGAGAAAACAGATAGATGAGATAGATTCTTCTTTAGTTGAGCTCTATGAAAAGAGGATGGAAGTCTCTTCAGCAATAGCGGACTACAAGATAGAAAACGGCAAAAAAGTTTATGACAGGGAGAGGGAGCTTGAGAAGATAAAGACAGTAAAGAGTCTTGCACACTCAGAGTTTAACAGAATCGGGGTGGAAGAGCTCTTTTCCCAGATAATGTCTATGTCAAGAAAGCTTCAGTATCAGAAACTCTCTGAAAAAGGTGCATCGCTGAGACTCCCCTTTATTCAGATCGACTCTCTTTCAAGCTCTGCCAGGAGAGTTTGCTATCAGGGGGCAGAGGGGGCCTATTCTGAAGAAGCTACCATCAGATTTTTCGGAGAGGGTGTGAACAGCTTTCACGTTGATACCTTCAGAGATGCCTTCGGAGCCCTGGAGGATGGAAGCGCAGACTACGCGGTTCTTCCAATAGAGAATTCCACAGCAGGCATTGTCAGTGAAGTATATGACCTTCTGACTGAGTATGAGAATTACATTGTGGGAGAGCAGATAATTGATATCAGGCACTGCCTTCTCGGAGTTCCGGGAGCAAAGCTTGAGGATATACAGACTGTTTATTCTCATCCACAGTCACTTATGCAGTCATCAAGATTCCTTGCAGAGCACAGTGATATCAAACAGATAAGCATGAAGAACAACGCCTTTGCAGCAAGGAAGGTCTCTGAGGATAAAGACAAGACCCAGGCGGCCATAGCAAGTAAGAGGGCCGGAGAGATTTATGGTCTTGAAATTATAAAAGAGGCTATAAATCAGGCGGAGTCCAATTCCACAAGATTTATAGTTGTTACCAATCAAAAGGTATTCCTTAAGGGTGCAGGCAAGATCAGCCTGTGTCTTGAGATCCCTCATGAGGCAGGCTCTTTGTACCACATCATGTCACACTTTATCTACAACGGCCTTAACATGACCAAGATAGAGTCAAGGCCCATTGAGGACAGAAACTGGGAGTACAGATTCTTTATCGACTTTGACGGAAACCTTGAGGACAGTTCAGTTAAGAACGCTCTAAGGGGCCTTAGAGAAGAAGCAAAGATGATGAAGATTCTTGGAAATTATTAAATCAGCGTTTTAAGGAGCGAATATGACCGGTGAAGTTTTTGCAGCAATAGATGTTGGCTCATATGAAATGGCAATGAAGATCTTTGAGCTCTCGGATAAGAACGGAGTAAGGGAGCTTGATCACGTAAGACATCGTATGGATCTTGGAACAGAAACTTATGCCAAGGGCAGAATCAGCAGTAGCCATGTTGACGAGCTGATAAGGATCCTCTCTGAGTTTCGCCAGAAAATGAAGGAGTACGGGGCAACTCACTACAAGGCCTACGGTACCAGCGCCATCAGAGAGACCAGGGATATTGTGATCCTGCAGGAGCTCATCAGACAGAGGACACATCTGCATATTGATGTCCTTAGTAACTCTGAACAGAGATTTCTTGACTACAAGTCCATCGCTCTTAAGAATGAGCAGTTCAGGGAGGTCATCAAAAAACCGACTGCGATCATAGATATAGGTGGCGGAAGTATTCAGATATCGCTGTTTGAGAAGGATGCTCTTATTGCAACCCAGAACCTTAAGACCGGTGTGCTAAGGCTCAATGCTGTTATGCAGACGGTACATGCCACTAGAAGAGAGTATCCAGAGCTCATCTCAGAGCTTGTAAATTCTCAGCTGGCTGTCTTTTCCAAGATGTACTTAAAGGACAGAAGAGTCGAGAATCTTATAATCATTGATGACTATGTATCACCTGTACTCAGAAAGATCAAGAGTGAGGGCAAGGTTGCCGGCTATGCGACCAACGAGGAGTACAGCCAGTTCCTTGAAAAAGCTGCCGACATAAATGCAAGGCAGGTGGCAAAAAGGCTGGATATTCCTGAAGAGAACGTATCGCTTTTGTATGTTTCCGCTATCCTTATAAAGTGCATCATGGATATCACAAATGCCGAGAACCTATGGGCTCCGGGCGTTACTTTATGTGATGGCATAGCCTATGAGTACGCTGAGAAAAAGAACTTTATAAAATCGCCCCACGATTTCGAACATGATATCATCTCCTGCGCCCAGAACATCTCCAAGAGATATATGGGAAGTAAGTCAAGAAGAGAGACTCTGCAGCAGATTGCGCTGGCGATATTCGACAACACCAAGAAGTTCCATGGACTTGGAAAGAGAGAGCGCCTTCTTTTGCAGGTGGCGACCATGCTCCATGACTGCGGTAAATACATCAGCATGGTAAACCTCGGAGACTGCTCCTACAACATCATCATGTCCACGGAGATCATAGGTCTTTCTCACAAGGAGAGGACCATTGTGGCCAATGTTGTAAGATACAATCATGAAAAATTTGACCACTTCGGCAGCAAGAGTCCTTATCTTGAGGGACTCTCCCAGGAAGAATACCTGGTGGTTGCCAAGCTCACAGCGATCCTTCGCGTTGCCAACGGTCTCGACAGGACACACAAGCAGAAGTTCAAGGACATCAAGGTCAGCGTAAAAGACAAACAGCTGATAATCAACATTGATACAAGGGCGGACATCACGCTGGAGAAGGGCCTGTTTACCAACAGAGCAGCCTTCTTTGAAGAAGTATTTGGCATAATGCCGGTCATCAAACAAAAGAAAATGATGTGAGGAATAGCAAATGGCAAAAGACAAGTCATCCATCAATTTTGAAGATCCAAAACTGTATATAAACAGAGAGCTCAGCTGGCTGCAATTTAATGCAAGAGTTCTTTCTGAGGCCGAGGATGTATCCAATCCGCTCTTTGAGAGACTTAAGTTCCTTTCTATCTCAGCAAGTAACCTTGATGAGTTTTTTATGGTCAGGGTAGCTTCCTTAAAAGACATGATAAACGCCGGTTACAAAAAGCCTGACATCGCCGGTATGACTGCAAGAGAGCAGCTCGAGAAGGTCTTAGAGCAGGTTCACAGCTTCGTTGATAAGCAATATGACATCTACAACACTAAACTTAAGCCTCTTTTGCTTGAAAAGGGTCTTGAGGTGGCTGGAGATAAGGACCTTACTTCCAAGGAAATCGAGTTTGTCGACAGATACTTCGATGAGTATGTGTATCCGGTTCTTACACCGATGGCAGTGGATTCCTCAAGGCCGTTCCCTCTTATCAGAAACAAGTCTTTAAACATTGGAGCTCTTCTTAAGAAGAAGGAAAAAAGCGATGAGATCGACTTTGCAACGGTTCAGGTTCCCGATGTAATTCCAAGAATCCTTGAGATACCGGTCGGGGATGAGAGTGATAAGCCAAGGAAGGTCATTCTTCTTGAGAAGATAATCCTTCGCAACATGCACAAGCTCTTTTTAAACTATGATGTTATCACCTGCTCG
>JAGBMP010000132.1 GCA_017634825.1 Butyrivibrio sp. | reverse complement strand
GTTATCGCTGAGCAGAGCGAAGAGAACGAATAATTATTAAGCTTATGGCTATTAAGAGGCGGAACTTGTCCCGCCTCTTTTTGTTGTGTAGCATCTTTTAATAAACCCCCTGCTATGCAGGGGGACAACAGTTGCTTCAGCTTACAGTAAAAAACCTCCCGTGATAGAATTACTTACGGTTCGCCAACCAAAGTAAAATCACAGGAGGTAGTCCAAAATGGACATGAATAGTTTATCACACACTAAATGGGAGTGTAAGTATCACATTGTATTTGCACCTAAGTTCAGGAGAAAAGTTGCGTATGGTCAGATCAAGCAGGACATCGCAAATATTCTCAGTACTCTATGCAAGAGAAAAGGGGTGGAAATCATAGAAGCAGAGGTGTGCCCAGACCACATCCATATGCTGGTAAGGATACCACCGAGCATAAGTGTATCAAGCTTCGTAGGGTACTTGAAAGGAAAAAGTACGCTTATGATATTTGAGAGGCATGCAAATCTCAAGTACAAGTACGGCAATAGACATTTCTGGTGCAGAGGCTATTACGTAGATACTGTAGGTAAGAATGCAAAGAAAATCGAGGAGTACATAAAGAATCAGTTAAAAGAGGATTTAGAGTACGACCAAATGACACTAAAAGAGTATATTGACCCGTTCACGGGTGAGCCGGTAAAGCAAAACAAATAAAAATGAGCCCAGGGGGCTCTGTAGGAAAATGATGTTGCGGCTGGCGAACCATTCGGCGAGTCTTTAGACTCAGTGCCGGCAACAGGCCCTTATAGGGCCAGAACAAACCACCGGCTAAGCCGGTGGTTCTGATTTTCCCCGGTGACTCACAAATGTTATATTTTTCTAAAATGAACGCAAAACCGTTTATGTGATGTACAATTAATCTAGTATATTATACATATTTGGCTATTCTGAGCAGGATATACCTGAGGAGATAGATTAATGCGTTCGCTTAGAACAAGAATTACAGTTACAATGCTCTGTGTGATATTTGTGGCGCTATTGTTCACCACGCTCCTGAGTGCGATCTTCATAAGAAGGACTGAGAGTCGTAAGACTGATCAGCTCCTTCTTATGCTGTGCAAGAACGGGGAAAAGAGCCTTGACTATTATTTCGACAGTGTTCAGAATTCGGTTGAAAGTGTAGCTGACTTTGTGGAAGAAGATCTGGAAGGAACCAGTGATAAAGAGCTAAGCGAGCACATGGAGCGTGCCAGAAATTATTTTGGAATGATGGCGTCCGAGACAAAAGGAGTTCTTACATATTACTATCGTATAGATCCGTCCATCTCCACCAAAGAGAAGGGCTTCTGGTACATCAATCTTACAGGCGACGGCTTTGAAGAGCACGAAGTTACCGATATCACCCGGTATGATGTGAATGATACGTCGAAGCTGGTGTGGTTTACAGTCCCCAAGCATGAAGGAAAATCCATCTGGCTTCCGCCGTACATAACTGATAATCTGGATGTACGCGTTATTTCCTACGATGCCCCGGTTTATTACAAGGGAGAGTTTATCGGTGTTGTCGGCATAGAAGTTGACTACACAACGATGGCTGAGGAAGTCGACAGCATACAGTTTTACGACAACGGATACGCATATCTTTGTGACGCAGACGGTAAGCTCTTTTACCATCCTTACTTAGATGTTACGGATCCAAGTGGGACGACTAAAAACGAGATACCCTTTGATATGTCGGGGAATAACTCTTTTGTGAAATATAAATATAATGGTGAGACAAAAGAGGCAGCCTGGGTTCCTTTAAGCAATGGCATGCGTCTTATTGTTTCCGTCCCTGAGTCGGAGACTAATGGAGACTGGCTGGGGCTTATCATGAACATCTCAATGGGTTCTGTGTTTGTTCTTATTGTAGCAAGTCTGTTTCTGATGCTCTATACAATGCGCATAACAAAGCCCCTTGAGCAGCTGACTGAGGCAACCGAGCGGATAGAGAAGGGCAACTATGACTCAGATCTTACCTATGACGCAGACGATGAGCTTGGCAGACTTACAAGGTCTTTTAAAAAGCTCTCGGACAACGTGGAGGCTCACATCAGCGATCTGAATGAGCAGGTATTTGTTGATGCACTTACACATGTCAAGAACAAGGGTGCCTTCGAGAAGATGGCAAAAGAGCTACAGGACCAGATAGACAACGGAGCAGTAAAGCCGGAGTTTGCAATCGGCGCTTTTGACTGTGACAGCCTTAAGATAATCAATGACAAGTACGGACATGATAAGGGAGATGCATATCTTAAAGCAGCCTGCAATACCATAAGTAATGTTTTCAAGCACAGTCCCGTGTTCAGAATAGGTGGAGATGAATTCGCTGTAATTCTGAGGAAGGATGATTATCTCAACCTGGATACACTTAGTAAGCAGTTTGACATTGTTGCAGAGACTAACAATGCATCAGCAGTCGTGGAACCATGGGATTACGTATGTATATCAAAGGGCTTTGCTGTTTATGATCCGGAGAGGGACAGTACAGTTACCGACGTTTTGAGGCGAGCGGATAAACTCATGTATGAAAATAAACGAGAGAGAAAAGAATCCGGATTACACCCTTTTGGGCCTTGAGCCTGAAAGGGTGATTTTTTAACAGTTTGCTTATTAAACGTTTATAAATGTATAATATATTGATGATATCATATAAAGTGAGATAGAGTACGAACAGGTGACGATATGATAAAAGCGATTAAAAACTACTTCTTTCCCACGATTGATAGAGACGTCAGAGAACTGATGGATCAGACCAGCACAAGGAATATTAAAAATGTATCACTTGTTGTTGCCATTTTTGAATCCTTGACGCTGCTTCTCTTTGTGCTGTCCAGAAAGAGCATTGGGCACGAAGAGTGGATTAGTATCGGAAGTGTTCTGTTCTGTATCATCACATGCTTAAGCGTGTTTTTTGTCACAAGATTTATGCTTTCAAAAGATGAGCTCGATCATCCAAAGGTCGAGCTTATGCAGATTATCTACTATATACTAATGTCTTTGTGGTCTATGTGGGGGTCGTATCGCAGGTATGAGCGCGGCGAGCAGATACTCACATTCTATGCCTGTGAAGTGATGCTGGTATGTTTTATAGTCCTGAAACCCTGGACCAGCACCTTGATGACGCTCTATACCTACGTTGTCCTTTATTCTGTCATTATCAAGGCAGACGGAGGCGCCGGGATCAATACCATAAACTATTCAATACTGGTTCTGGTTTCAGCCATCGGAATGGGAATGCGCTTTCATTCCTTGAGAAATACCTCTGAGGCTACTATCAAGCTTGAGAAGACCAAGAACTCTGAAATACAGGACAAGATGAACATCCTTCAGTCTATAGCTGATATTTATGATAAGGTAAATCTTATTGATTTTATCGAGAATACTGAGATGTCAGTAAGAAGCAAGGATCACGTCAAATACAATCTCGATCTTAGTGTTAATAAACACACTGTTATGAGCACGAAGATCAGAGAGAAGGTCATGCCGGATCAGCTCGATGACTTCATAGCTTTTACAGATATCAGTACCGTCAGAGAAAGACTTGTTGGAAAAAGACTTCTCAGTGAAGATTTCATTGATGTGGTAGACGGATGGTTCAGAGCTCAGTACATCCCGGTGGAAGTTGACGATGAAGGCATGCCGACGCAGGTTGTATTCACTACACGAAATGTTGATGACGAGAGACAGCGTGAAGAACGTCTTGTCAGAATTGCTATGACGGATGAGCTAACAAGGCTCTTCAATCGCCGAAGCTATGAAGAGGACCTTGATGAGTGCGAGAAAAACGGTCTTGATAAAGACTTTGTCATTTTATCAGCGGACGTTAACGGCCTGAAGAGAGTAAACGACACCATGGGACACGCCGGTGGCGATGAGCTCCTTAAGGGGGCTGCGGAATGTCTTTTACTGGGGATTGCAAGTAAAGGCAAGGTTTACCGAATAGGTGGTGACGAATTTGCAGCAATCCTGCATACCGGGGATCCTGAAGCGGTTAAAAGAGATATTGAGAGCTATGCCGATAAGTGGTCCGGACAGTATTCAGATAAACTCTCTATTTCCATTGGATATGCAACACATGCAGATAACGAGAGCCTTGATATTGTAGGGCTTGAGAAGAAGGCTGACGATGAGATGTACCGGGCAAAGGCCAGATATTATGCAACAAGCGGTGTAGACAGAAGAACAAGTAGATGATGCCATGTACGCCGACAAAAAGCTCAAGAATGAGAGACTCTTGACATAAAGCTTTAAAATGGGTATCATTATTTTTGTCGCTTGCGGAAGTGGCGGAATGGCAGACGCGCATGGTTCAGGTCCATGTGTTGGCAACAACATGAGGGTTCAAGTCCCTTCTTCCGCATTTGAAACGAGATACCCCCGAGGCTAATTGCCTCGGGGGTATTTTGTTTCACAGGGGGATAGTCCCCGTTAAAAATTCCTTAAATTTACATCTTGTGCAAACCCCCTTTGGAATATAGAATGTATAAGAATGAAATCGAATAGGGGAGGAAGATCATGGCACAGAGAACTGATATACACAAAGTACTGATAATCGGCTCGGGACCGATTGTTATTGGACAGGCGTGTGAGTTTGACTATTCCGGAACGCAGGCATGCAAGGCGCTTAGGAGTCTGGGGTACGAAATAGTCCTCGTTAATTCAAATCCCGCAACTATCATGACGGATCCGGAGATGGCTGATAAAACTTATATTGAGCCTCTTAATGTGGACCGCGTTGCTGCTGTTATTGAAAAAGAAAGGCCGGATGCTCTTCTACCTAATCTTGGTGGTCAGTCAGGCCTTAATCTATGTTCTGAGTTATATAAGGCCGGTATTCTCGACAAATTCAACGTAAAAGTTATAGGTGTTCAGGTTGACGCTATTGAGCGTGGCGAAGACAGAACAGAATTTAAAAAGACAATGGACATGCTTGGTATTGAGATGGCAAGATCCAAGGCATGCTATAGCATAGAAGAAGCTCTCGCAGAAGCCGATGAGCTTGGATATCCGGTTGTACTTCGTCCTGCGTATACCATGGGCGGAGCAGGCGGCGGACTTGTCTATAATAAAGAAGAGCTTCAGACAGTCTGCTCGCGTGGTCTGCAGGCATCCATCATCCATCAGGTTCTTGTTGAGGAGTCGATCCTTGGCTGGGAGGAGCTTGAGCTTGAGGTTGTCCGCGACAAAGATAATAACATGATCACGGTTTGCTTTATTGAAAACGTAGATCCTGTCGGTGTTCACACAGGTGATTCCTTCTGTACGGCACCAATGCTCACAATTTCCGAGGACCTTCAGAAAGAGCTCCAGAGACAGGCTTACAAGATTGTAGAACACATCGGAGTTATCGGTGGTACCAACGTACAGTTTGCCCATGATCCCAAGACCGGAAGAATCGTTGTTATCGAGATCAACCCCAGAACTTCCCGTTCATCAGCCCTTGCCAGCAAGGCTACAGGCTTCCCTATCGCCCTTGTATCAGCCAAGCTCGCAACAGGACTTACATTATCGGAACTCCCTGATTCCAAGTTCGGAACACTTGATAAATACGTGCCAAACGGCGACTACGTTGTTGTTAAGTTCGCCCGCTGGGCATTTGAGAAATTCCACGGCGTAGAGGACAAGCTGGGAACCCAGATGAGAGCCGTTGGAGAAGTAATGAGTATCGGCAAGAACTTCAAGGAAGCCTTCCAGAAGGCCATCAGATCTCTTGAGAAGGACCGCTTTGGCCTTGGCTGCATAGAGAAGTTTGAAGAGATGCCGTTAAAAGAGCTCCTGCGGCGCCTTAAGGATGCTTCCTCAGAGAGATACTTCCTTATGTATGAAGCTATGAAGAAGGGCGTTACTGTAGAGGAACTCTGCGACATTACAAAAGTTAAAGAGTACTTCGTAAGCCAGATGAAAGAGCTTGTTGATGAGGAGACAGCTCTTTTGACCAAATATAACGGTAAGGTTCCGGAAAGTGCAGACCTTATTAAAGCCAAGGAAGACGGCTTCTCAGATAAGTACCTGGCTAAGGTTCTCTCTGTATCCGAGGATGACATCAGAGCAGGAAGAGAAGGCGCAGGCCTTACAGAGAACTGGGACGGCGTTCATGTATACGGCACCGACGGAAGTGCTTATTACTACTCGACCTATCAGAAAGAAAGTGCACTTGAGAATCCTATGAAACTCTCAGAGGGCGCTGAGAATAAGAAGATCATGATCCTGGGCGGAGGTCCCAACAGGATCGGTCAGGGTATTGAGTTTGATTACTGCTGCGTACATGCAAGCCTTGCTCTTAAGAAGCTCGGCTTTGAGACAATCATCATAAACTGCAACCCCGAGACAGTATCAACAGACTATGACACCTCAGACAAGCTCTACTTTGAACCACTTACTCTTGAGGATGTACTTCAGATCTACCGCAAGGAAAAGCCTCTTGGCGTAATCGCTCAGTTCGGCGGACAGACACCTCTTAACCTTGCAGCCAAGCTCAAGGAAGAGGGCGTAAATATCCTCGGAACAACACCTGAAGTAATCGATCTTGCTGAGGACAGAGACCAGTTCCGCATGATGATGGACAAGCTTGGAATCCCTATGGCAGAGTCGGGAATGGCTTCAAACGTAGAAGAGGCCAAGACAATAGCAGCAAGGATCGGATATCCTGTTATGGTTCGTCCTTCTTTCGTTCTTGGCGGACGCGGAATGGAGATCGTAAGGGATGAGGATTCCATGGAAGGCTACATGAAAGCCGCTGTAGGTGTTACGCCTGACAGACCTATCCTTATCGACAGATTCCTTCACAACGCACTTGAGTGCGAGGCAGATGCTATAAGCGATGGTAAGGCAGCCTTTGTTCCTGCGGTTATGGAGCACATTGAGCTTGCCGGAATCCACTCCGGTGATTCAGCCTGCATCATACCTTCCAAGCACATTTCGGAAAAGAACCTTAAGACAATCGAGGAGTACACAAGAAAGATCGCTGTTGAGATGAATGTTGTAGGTCTTATGAACATGCAGTACGCCATCGAGGATGACACTGTATATGTTCTTGAGGCTAACCCCAGAGCATCCCGTACAGTTCCGCTGGTTTCAAAGGTTTGCGGAATCAAGATGGTTCCTGTTGCAACAGACATCATCACATCACAGCTCACCGGCAGACCTTCACCTGTTCAGGGACTTATCGATAGCAAGAAGAAGGATGAACCTCCGTACTACGGAGTAAAAGAGGCTGTATTCCCGTTCAATATGTTCCCTGAGGTTGACCCTGTTCTCGGACCTGAAATGAGATCGACCGGAGAAGTTCTCGGACTTGCTAAGACTCCCGGAGAAGCTTTCTTTAAGGCATACGAGGCAGCAGGCGGAGCACTTCCTCTTAGCGGAGCAGTACTTATCTCACTGAACAGAGAGGATAAGCCTGAGGCAGCAAGCATTGCAAAGAGCTTTGCAGAGGAAGGCTTTAAGATCTACGCAACAGGCAAGACCTACGAGACAATCATAGAAGCCGGAATTGAGGCTACAAGGATAAACAAGAACTTCGAGGGCGGAAGACCAAACGTAGAGGACATCATCAAGAACGGCGATGTTCAGCTGGTCATCAACTCTCCGATCGGCAAGTACACTCAGCACGACGACGGATACCTCAGAAGAGCTGCCATCAAGGCAAGGATTCCTTATATCACCACCGTTGCTGCTGCTAAGGCCGCTGCAGAGGGCGTTCGCCAGGTAAAAGAGAACGGCGCCGGCAATATCAGTTCACTCCAGGAGTATCACAAATCCCTTGATTAAAAGGGAGCAAAAAAGGTGTATACTTAGGTTAGATTTCTTTTGACAAGGAGGGGATTATGGAAGGAACAGGCGAGAACACAAACATTACTGTAAACGGCAATGCTGAGATGCTTAAAGTCGACAAAAAACATCTCTTCTGGCAGAGGCTGTCGGCTCTGGCGGTAGTGGCTACATTCCTTGTAGTTCTTGTGGTGGCAATGATTCTGGTACCACAGGTTTTGGCAACACTTGATAACATCAACAGGGTTGCAAAGGATGCAGAGTCAGCCGTTGCAAATGTTGATACCATGGTCCTTGAGATGACCGATGCCAGCAAGAATCTTAACCAGCTTGTGGGGGACAATTCCGAGGCTCTTAACGAGGCAATCACAAACATGGCAAATGTTGATTATGACGGCCTTAATAAAGCGATAAAAGACCTCCAGGATACAGTTGGCCCTATGGCAAGTTTCTTTAGCAAATTCAGATAAGCCGGGCTTTTTGGAGATATGTAACATGGAAATAGAAGTTTCATCATTTTTTAACCTGAGCCACTACGAGTACGGAGAGGCATATTTTGGAAGCCATAAGGGCATGAGATATCGCCTTGCAAGAGAGCCTCTTGAAAACGTTAAGTTTACTCCCGTTGATCAGAGAGGACCGGCTACACTTATGGCCACCGTGTGGCCTGAGCCAAATGCTTACGGCAAGACGGATCCGTCACTTATGACAAACGAGCACTTTGAAGTTTCTCAGGAGGGGCTTGAAGAGGCTGTTAAGTGGATAAATGACCAGTATACAAGCCGCCTTGGCGAGTGGAGCAGGTAATTGTACTAAATTTTAAAAAATTTAATTTAGAAAAAAAGGATTTTAAGATCCCACGTCGAATATTTATGATGTGGGGTCTTTTTTTCTGACAGGCCCACATAAATCCAATACTCAGAAAGAAGAAAACATTGAAAATTCGCGAAAAACTTGAAGACAGAGAGACCAGAATCTTAAGTAAGCATGCTACTCTCAGCATGAATTCCAAGGGACGTGAAAAAGAAGAAAAGGATTGTGATATCAGGCCTTGCTTCCAAAGAGACCGTGACAGGATTCTTTATTCCAAGTCATTCAGAAGACTCAAGGACAAGACCCAGGTCTTTTTGTCGCCTGACGGGGATCACTACAGGACCAGAATGACCCACACCCTTGAGGTATCTCAGAATGCAAGGACCATTGCCAAGGCGCTTATGCTCAATGAGGACCTGGCAGAGGCTATAGCCCTGGGGCACGACCTCGGTCATACACCATTCGGCCATGCGGGTGAGAGGGCTCTTAATGCTGTGAGTCCCGAAGGGTTTAAGCACAATGAACAGAGCCTTCGCATAGTTGAGAAGCTTGAGAACTATGGCAAGGGACTCAATCTTACCTGGGAAGTCAGGGATGGTATCGTGAATCATGAGATGGACCTTACTCCGGGAACACTTGAGGGCAAGGTTGTCCGCCTTTCTGACAAGATTGCCTATATGCATCACGATATGGACGATGCTATAAGAGGAGGTATCATCACCGAGAAGGATGTTCCGGAGGATCTGGCAAGAGTAATTGGCCATACCAACGGAGAGTGGCTGGATACCTTCATCCACGACATAATAGCCACTAGTATGGATAAAGACGACATCAGGATGTCTGATGAGGTATATGATGCTTTCCACAAGCTCCGCAGATTCATGTTTGACAGGGTTTATACCAACCCGATAGCCAAGGGGCAGGAAGGCAAGGTAGAGGACATGATCAAATTCCTCTATCAATACTATATTGATCATCAGGATCTTTTACCTGAGTATCTAAAGAATATGAAGGACAGAGGAGAGGCTACCGGGGAGAGAATAGTCTGCGACTACGTCAGCTCCATGACTGACAGATACGCGGTTGCAGTATTTGAGGAGGTATTCGTACCGCACTCCTGGGCAGTACTTTGACAACAGTGGGGAGAAACAATTGCGATATTCAGATGACATCATAGAAGAAGTCAGATCGCGAAACGACATTGTGGATGTGGTGGGACAGTATGTCCACCTGCAGAAAAAGGGAGCCAATTACTTTGGACTTTGCCCTTTCCACAATGAGAAATCCGGCTCTTTTTCCGTATCACAGAGTAAGCAGATATTTCACTGCTTCGGCTGCGGAGCCGGTGGTAACGTGATCAGCTTTTTGATGAAATATGACAACTTAACATTTACAGAAGCTCTGCAGCAGCTGGCAGAGAGAGCGGGAGTTAAGCTCCCGGAAGCGGACGATTCACCGCAGGCAAGGGCCATGAGGGATAAGAGGCAGATGCTTCTTGATATCAACAGAGAAGCTGCCAAGTACTACTACAGAAACCTAAGGGCCAAGAGCGGCGAAAAGGGAATGCAGTACTTTAAGCAGAGGGAA
Source organism: Butyrivibrio sp. (assembly GCA_017634825.1). Lineage (GTDB taxonomy): Bacteria > Bacillota > Clostridia > Lachnospirales > Lachnospiraceae > Butyrivibrio. Next base: position 7,922 of record JAGBMP010000132.1, on the reverse strand, counting down.
CTTACCGATGAAACCATGAAGCACTTTGGCCTTGGGTTTGCCAATATGACTTCGGATGATCTGGTCAAGTACCTTCGGCAGATGGGGTTTGAGGACAAGCTGATAATCGAGGCCGGACTTGCATCCTTTGATGAGCAGAGAGGAACTCATGATAAGTTCTGGAACAGAGTAATGTTCCCGATATCAGATGCTCAGGGCAAGGTCATAGGCTTTGGCGGGCGAGTAATGGGAGATGGCAAGCCCAAGTACCTTAACTCTCCGGAAACTCCGATATTTGATAAGAGCCGAAATCTCTTTGGACTTAATTATGCCAAGAGTTCAAAGGCAGGTTACATGATAATCTGTGAGGGATATATGGACGTCATAGCCATGCATCAGGCGGGCTTTGACATGGCAGTGGCTTCACTGGGAACAGCATTTACCATGGGACAGGCCATGATCCTTAAGAGATACACCGACACCGTGGTCCTCTCCTATGACAGTGATGAAGCCGGAACCAAGGCGGCCATGAGAGGCATCGGAATTCTGAAGGAAGTCGGACTTAAGGGCAAGGTTCTGGATTTAAGACCTTACAAGGACCCTGACGAGTTCATCAAGAACCTGGGCAAGGACGAATTCGAACAGAGAGTTAAGAACGCAGAGAATCCTTTTTTCTTCGAGGCAAGAGTGGAGGAGTCAAGGCATGACATGTCTGACCCGGTATCCAAGACCGAGTTCCACAGAAAGCTTGCAGCGATGCTCTGCGAATTCGAGGAGGCTGTTGAGAGAGAGAATTACATCGAGGCAACAGCAGCCAGATATAACATAGCAGAGGATGATCTTAGAAAGCTTGTAAGCGCCACTGCAGCCAAGGGAGTGCCCGTGCGGACTGACAATACTCCGAAGTCAGGGACGGCAGTCAAGAAGACTCCCGAGGACAGTGCAAGGAAGAATCAAAGGCTTCTTTTGACCTGGCTTACCGATGAACCGGGGATTCTTCCCAAGGTAACCAAATGGGTAACGCCTGAGGATTTCTCAGATGATCTATACAGAAGCGTTGCAGAAGAGCTTTTTGCCGGAATGCAGAGTGGAAACTTCTCACCGGCAGCAGTCATTGACAGGTTCGGCGATGAAGAGGAACATCGGCAGGTGGCCGAAATGTTCAACACCAATCTTGTGGATATCGAGACACCTGATCAAAGGCGCAAGGCTTTTCACGACATTATCTATGCCGTCAAGCAGGCGGGATATGAGAGGCAAAAAAAGATGCTTAAGCCCGATGATCCGCAGTACCTTATGAAGACCATCCAGGGCAAGAAAGATCTGGAGAAGCTGGCTCATGCCGACATTTCCCCGGATGACTGAAATGAAAAAATCTATCTAAAAGAAAAGGAAGAATAAAATGGCAACTAAGAAAGAGACAACAAAGGAAACAGAGAAGAAGACTAAGACAGCAGCAAAGAGCACCAAGGCAGCTGCCAAGGAAGCTCCTGCTAAGAAGGAAACAGCCAAGAAAGAGACTGCTAAAAAGGAAAAGGCTGTTAAGGAAGAAAAGGCAGTAAAAGAAGAAAAGGCCGTTAAGGAAACTCCCGCTAAGAAGGAGAAAGCAGCCAAGGAAGCTAAGGAAGCTCCTGCCAAGAAGGAAACAGCCAAGAAGACTTCCAAGAAGGCAGCAGCTGAGGAGAGCGTTAAGGCGACCAAGAAGAGTAAGGCAGCTAAGGCTGCTGAGCCTGAAGTTAATGCTGCGGCTGATGGAGAACTTGACGATGCAGCCAAGGAGCTCTTTTCCCAGAAGATAAAAGAGATCCTTGCTCTTGCCAAGAAGAAGAAAAATGTCCTTGAGTATGCAGAGATCAGCGATTTCTTCGCAGACATGGGACTTAACGAGGAGCAGCTCGATAACGTTCTTGAGGTTCTTGAGAACTCAGGAATCGACGTTCTTCGGGTTTCCGATGATGTAGACGATCTTCCCGATGATGATGACATGATCATCTCAGAGGAGGACGAGGTTGATATGGAGAATATCGACCTGTCAGTTCCTGATGGAATCAGCATCGAGGATCCTGTAAGAATGTACCTTAAGGAAATCGGTAAGGTTCCGCTTCTTACAGCTGAGCAGGAGATCGACCTTGCCAAGGCCATGGAAGCAGGTCTTGACGCAGAGAAGACCCTTGCAGAGGATGAGGGCAAGAACAAGCTCTCCGATGCCAAGAAGAAAGAGCTTAACCAGATCATATACGAGGGAAATGAGGCTAAGAAGCGCCTTGCAGAAGCTAACCTCCGTCTCGTTGTAAGTATTGCCAAGAGATATGTCGGAAGAGGAATGCTCTTCCTTGACCTTATTCAGGAAGGTAACCTTGGTCTTATCAAGGCTGTTGAGAAGTTCGATTTCAGAAAGGGATTCAAGTTCTCAACATATGCTACATGGTGGATCAGACAGGCCATCACAAGAGCTATCGCCGATCAGGCCAGAACTATCCGTATTCCTGTACACATGGTTGAGACCATCAACAAGCTCATCCGTGTAAGCAGACAGCTCCTTCAGGAACTTGGCCGTGAGCCACTTCCCGAGGAAGTTGCAAAAGAGATGAATCTCCCTGTAGAGCGTGTTCGTGAGATCCTTAAGATCTCTCAGGAGCCTGTATCCTTAGAGACACCTATCGGTGAAGAGGAAGATTCACATCTTGGTGATTTCATTCAGGACGACAACGTTCCTGTACCTGCTGATGCAGCAGCATTCACACTCCTTAAGGAGCAGCTGGTTGAGGTCCTTGATACTCTTACAGAGCGTGAGCAGAAGGTACTTAGGCTCAGATTCGGTCTTGATGACGGAAGAGCAAGAACTCTTGAGGAAGTAGGAAAAGAGTTCAACGTAACCCGTGAGCGTATCCGTCAGATTGAGGCCAAGGCTCTCCGTAAGCTCCGTCACCCAAGCAGAAGCCGTAAGCTCAAGGATTATCTTGACTGATATGAATGAAAAAAAATCACTCGATGATGTAGCTGTGAAAATGTCCCGTCGCCTTCGGACAGTGGCTGATATGCTAAGGGGCGATGGTGCCCATAAGTGCACCGCCGATGTGGGATGTGACCACGGCTACGTATCTATTTATCTTGTTCAAAATAAGATTTCAGAATCTGCCATAGCAATGGACGTCCGAAAGGGCCCCCTTGCCATGGCAGAGAGTAATATACGAGAATATTCCCTGGAAAAAGATATACAGACAAGGCTTTCAGACGGCCTTACAGAGCTTCATGAAGACGAAGCAGACTCTCTCGTAATCGCAGGAATGGGCGGTAAACTCATGATCAGCATCCTTGAGAAAAAGGACCTTGCGGGACTGGGAATTAAGACTGCTGTTCTTCAGCCGCAGTCAGATATCTGTCTCTTTAGAGAGTACCTGAGGGACAAGGGCTTTTCCATAATCGACGAACGCATCATCCTCGACGAAGGCAAATATTACTTCCCCATAAAAGTGAGCCCCGGGGACGGAGTCAGTGGCTCATTTTCTGAACTTGAGAGAGCAATAGCTCTTTTCACCGGAATATGTGATCCCGATATGGCGCTTAAAGCCTGCAATCTCTATGGTGAGCACAACATTCTAAGGAGAGATCCGCTTCTTAAGGACTTCCTGCTCCATGGCAGAGAAGTAGATGAGTCCATTCTTAAGGGGCTTGATGAAAGGGAACATTCAGAGAGATATCTCGATGTAAAAAACAGCCTGGATATAATAAGTGCTGTTCTTGCGCTTTTTGATTAAGACCAAAAGTGAGGTGAGCATATGCCTGTTATTACTGTCAACGGAATTCAAAAAGAATACGACAAGGGAACAACATTTGAAGAAATAGCCAAGGATTTTCAGAAGGATTATGAGCATAGGATTGCCTGTGTCATTTTTAACGGCAAGATCCGCGAGCTGATGAAAACACTTAAAAAGGACGGCAACCTGACTTTTGTCACATTTGCTGATACCATCGGCTTTAAGACCATGAGAAGGACTGCTGTTATGATGCTCCTTAAGGCCATAAATGATGTGGCCGGCACCAAGAAGAAATCGCCCACCAAGGTGGAGTTTGCTCTGGGTAACGGAATCTACTGCACTTTGAGAGGCATTCCGGTTACAGATGAATTTGTAAAAAAAGTATCGGACAGAATGAAGGAATTAGCTGCCGATGCAATGCCTATTGCCAAGAAGGTTTATCCGCTGGATGAGGCAATAGAGCTCTTCACCAAGCAGGGGATGGATGATAAGGTGTCTCTTCTTAAATACAGAAGAAGCTCTGAGATCAACGTCTACAGACTCGGCGATTTCTATGACTATTACTACGGTTATATGCTGCCGAACACTTCTTATATTGAGTTATTCCAGCTTGATAAGTATCACGACGGAATGATGCTTACTCTTCCCACCAAGGGAGCACCTGAGAAACTCGTAGTTTCAGAACCCAGGGAGAAGCTCTTTAACACCATGTCGCTCTCAACTGACTGGGGAGCAATGATGGGAATCGAGAATGTCGGTGACCTCAACAACATGATCTGCGAGGGCAGGATAAATGAGATGATCCTGGTAAACGAAGCTCTTCAGGAGAGCAGGATTGCGGATATTGCAAGAAAGATATTCCAGAGAGTTGACGTCAAGTTCGTAATGATAGCAGGGCCGAGTTCTTCAGGAAAGACCAGCTTTGCCAACAGGCTCTCAATCCAGCTTCGTACCTACGGACTTACTCCCCATCCCATAAGTCTTGACAACTATTTTGTTAACAGAGAGGATACGCCTCTCAACGAGGATGGAAGCTACAACTTTGAATGTCTTGAAGCTCTTGATGTCGAGCGTTTTAATGAGGATATGACAAGGCTCCTTAAGGGCGAGAGAGTCGAGATGCCTGAGTTTAATTTTGTGACAGGAAAGCGTGAGATGAACGGCGATTTCCTCCAGCTTGGCAAGAACGATGTCCTTGTAATCGAGGGAATCCACGGACTTAATGAGAAGATGAGTTATGCACTTCCGGCAGAGTCCAAGTTCAAGATCTACATCAGCGCACTTACAACTCTTAACATCGACAACCACAACCGAATTGCAACAACTGACGGCAGACTCCTTCGAAGGATGGTCAGGGATGCAAGGACCCGTGGCGCATCTGCCAAGAAGACCATCAGTATGTGGGCCTCTGTAAGAGCGGGAGAGGAAGCCAACATTTTCCCGTTCCAGGAAGAGGCGGATGAGATGTTTAATTCAGCCCAGATCTACGAGCTGGCTATCATCAAGCAGTATGCGGAACCACTTCTTTTCAATATCGGCAAGGACGAGCCTGAGTACTACGAAGCCAAGAGGCTTCTTAAGTTCCTTGACTACTTCGTAAGCGTAGATAGTTCATTCCTTCCGAAGAATTCTATTTGTAGAGAATTCGTGGGCGGAAGCTGCTTTAAGGTTTAAGGTTCTGTTTATAGAGGATTATTTAATAAAAACGTTTTAAAAAAATCACACTTAAATAAAAAAAGTGTGATTTTTTGTTGCCATTTTTCTCTCTATAATCAAAAACATCATAAATCTAATTTCACTATTGGGAGGAAAGAATATGAAATTTAGAAAGATAATGGCAACTTTGCTTGCAGGTGTTATGACACTTTCACTTGCAGCATGCGGACAGTCGGGGACAGGTACAGAATCAACATCTGCAGATTCTGCTACATCTGAAGAGGCTCCTGCAGCAGAAGCAGCTGAGAACACAAACACAGAGACAGCCGGAACAGAGGGCGAGAAGCTTGTTATCTGGACACTGGCAAAAGACCTTCAGACCTTCGCTGAGAAGTATGTTGAAGATCACAACGTACAGATCGAGACAGTTGTTATCGAGCCTGCTGACTATGTAACAAAGGTTCAGACAGCTCTTAACGGCGGACAGACAACACCTGACATCATCGTAGGTGAGCCTCAGATGCTTGAGGATTTCTATGATGCAGGTTACTTCGAGGATCTCAACCAGGCTCCATACAACGCTCAGGACTACAAGGGACAGATCGTTGATTACGTTTGGGAAGTTGGTCAGGATGCTGATGGTATCCAGAGAGCAATCTCTTACCAGATCACTCCTGCAGGTATCTACTACAGAAGAGACATTGCCAAGGATGTATTCGGAACAGATGATCCCGATGAGATCGGCAAGCTCTTCAAAGATTATCCTACAATCCTTGATACAGCTGAAAAGCTCAAGAGCGCAGGCTACCGTATCTTTGCATCAGATGCTGAGATCAACTACTTCTCAGGAGATTCTGCTTGGGTAGTTGACGGCACACTTAATGTAGATCAGGCAAGACTTGACTATATGGATCTTGTTACAGATCTTTACCAGAAGGACCTTACAGCATACGCTAACCAGTGGTCAACACCATGGTATCAGGCTATGGCAGGCGAGGTTCCGATCCTTACAGCAGCTGTTCAGAGCTATGCCGATGATTCAATCAACGTATGGGATGCAGAGGCTTTTGCTGAGGCAACCAAGGATCTTGATAAGACAGAAGTTTTCGCATTTGGTCTTCCAAGCTGGGGAGTTCTCACACTTAGAGACAACGTAGGCGAGACATCAGGTAGCTGGGGCGTTTGCTCAGGTCCTTCATACGGATTCGGTGGCGGTACATTCATCGGTATCTCAGCTATGTCAGAGCACAAGGATCTTGCATGGGATTTCCTTAAGTGGGTAACACTTGATGAGAACACTGCAGAGTGGTGGATTGAGAAGTCAGAAGGCGACACAGTTTCACTTGTATCTGTTCTTGAGAAGCACAAAGACGATGCAAACGAAGTATACGGTGGTGAGCACCTCTACTCATTCTGGCAGGAGCAGGCAGCAGGTATCGACTACTCCAAGGTTACACGTTATGACAAGATCATCAACGATGCATGGGGTGCAGCCTGCACAGCGGTTAAGACAGGTGAGATGGACAAGGAAGCAGCTATAAGTGAGTTCTATGATGTAGTTGAGTCAACATATCCTGAAATTACAGTAAACAGATAATAAAGAGATAACTTGTTATGAAGAATCGAGCTTCAATGAAGAAAAAGAATAGGGAAAACGCTGCATATCTGTTTGTGCTGCCATTTGTAATAGTATTTCTGATATTCAGTGTTTATCCCGTTTTCAGGACATTGTACCTGAGCTTTACAGAATACAAGGGATATGGCGAGCCTGTTTTTAACGGGCTTGCCAATTACACCAGAGTACTTAAGGATAAGTTCTTCTGGAGAGCCCTTCGTAACACTGTTAAGATGTGGTCACTCAACATCGTCCTTCAGCTTGGCATGGCGTTCCTTTTGACTATCATATTCAGTGATATCAAGTACAAGCTTCGTGGCCTTGCAATATTCAGGGCAGTGTATTATTTGCCAAACCTTATCGCTGCAACATCTGTAGCCTTCCTGTTCAAGACACTTCTTGACTGGAAGTACGGAACCTTTAACCAGATCCTTCTGGCTACGGGTATCGTGGATCAGCAGATTAACTGGCTGGGCCAGAGGTCAACAGCCTGGGCAGTTATTGGTGTGATACAGGCATGGATGTGGTTTGGAAATTCCTTCATCATTCTGATGGCGGGAGTACAGGGCATACCAAGCGATTACTTTGAAGCCGCTGCAATTGACGGAGCGGGAAGATGGAAAGTATTCGGAAGCATAACACTTCCATTACTAAGACCAATCCTTCTCTATGTTGCAGTAACATCACTTATCGGTGGTCTTCAGCTCTTTGACCTTCCATTCCTGATGAATGGAGCGGGAGGACCTTCAACAGCAGGAGAGCCCGGTGGAACGCTGCAGACAGTAGTTATGTATCTGTACAAATTCGGTTTTGAAACCCATCAGGTAGGCTTTGCTTCAGCAATAGCATACACATTGTTCTTTATCATTTTATTTGTATCAATTATGGAATTTAAATTCATCGGTGGAAAGGAG
>JAGBMP010000131.1 GCA_017634825.1 Butyrivibrio sp. | reverse complement strand
CACCTGAGACCAAGGAGTTCTTTGATTTCATGATCGAGAACGAGCTCTTTGACGTACTTGGAAGAAAGACCAAAAAGGCCGGCGGCTATATGGATTTTCTTCCAAAGTACAAATCACCTATCATCTTTGCTAACTTTAACGGGACAAGCGGAGATGTTGATGTTATTACCCACGAGTGCGGACATGCATTCCAGGGTTATGTTACAAGAAATGATGAGATAGTTGAGCACAATGACATCACCATGGAGACAGCAGAGATCCACTCAATGTCCATGGAATACTTCACCTACGGCTGGATGGACAAGTTCTTCGGTGACAGAGCAGATGACTATTTCACAATGCATCTTCAGGATTCTGTGACCTTCATCCCTTACGGATGTATGGTTGATGAGTTCCAGCATATCGTATATGACAAGCCTGAGATGACTCCCGCTGAGAGGAAGCAGGTTTGGAAAGACCTTGAGAAGACCTACAGACCATGGCTTGACTTTGACGGTGATGAGTTCTTCGGAGAGGGCGGATACTGGCAGAGACAGGGACACATCTTCTGGAATCCTTTCTACTATATTGATTATGTTCTTGCCAGCGTTGTAGCTATGCAGTTCAAGGTTTGGATGGACAAGGACTATCAGGATGCATGGAAGCACTACCTGCAGCTCTGCAAGCTTTCAGCTAAGGACTTCTACGAGCCAATGCTTGACGAAGTCGGACTTAAAAGCCCGTTTAAGGACGGAACCATCAAGGAACTGGCAGATAATATGAATGCCAAGATATTTGGTTAATATGGTTTAACTGTTTCTCTTATTGTAAGAGAGGCATTTAAATAAAACTAAAGGAGGAATGTTTATGAAAAACAGAAACAAAGTGTTGTCTGTACTTCTTGCTACATCTCTTGTTCTTGGAACAGCAGCTTGTGGCGCACAGCAGCCCGCATCTGACAATACAGGCGCTGATACACAGCAGACAACAGAAAACACCGGTGATCAGGCAACTGAAGCCGCTTCTACAGAAGAAGTAGCATCTGGTTCTGACGCACCACTTGTAATCGCATCTGACGATTTTTCAGAGAAATTCAGCGAGTTCTTTGCTGCATCCGTTCCGGATCAGCGTGTAGCTGATTTCACATCAGTAGCTCTTCTTGGCAATGACCGTGCAGGTGAGCTCATCTACAACGGTATCGAGGGAGAGACTAAGACTTACAACGGAACTGATTACACTTATCAGGGAATTGCTGATTGCGTTGTAACAGAGAACGCTGACGGAACAGTTGACTATGAGTTCAAGCTTCGTGAGGGCGTTAAGTTCTCAGATGGTGAGGAGCTCACAGCTGATGACGTAATTTTCTCATACTATGTATACATTGATCCTTCATACGACGGAAGTGCTTCAACATACGCTCTTCCTATCAAGGGTCTTGCAGAGTACAGAAGCGGATCAGATACACTCTTTAACCTTCTTGTTAAGGGCGGAGCTGATAACACAGACTTCACATTCGTAACAGAAGATCAGCAGAAGAAGTTCTTCGAGACAGATCTTCCTGAGGCAGGTGCTAAGTTTGCTCAGTCAATCGCAGACTACTGCACAGCTAAGGGTTATCTTGCAGCTACAGAGGCAGTTGCTAAGGCAGACATCGCTAACGCAATGGCTAACTGGGGCTTTGCTAAGGATAACGAGGACGGAACAATCACAACTGCTGCAACAGGAACAACATTTGATGTTGCCGGCGGATCTGCTCCTACAGCAGAAGATTTCTGGAATGAGATGATGGCATCTTACGAAGGAGATGTTGTTACTCTTTCTGACACAGAGCAGGCTGATTCAGGAATCCTTGATTTCCTTTCAGATGACTACAAGGTTGCTATTGAGACAGGTGATTCTGTAGATCACGTTGAGGGTATTCAGAAGGTTGATGACCACACTGTAAAGATTACTCTTACAGAGGTTGATGCTACAGCTATTTACCAGCTCGCAATCATGGTATCACCTATGCACTACTATGGTGATCCTTCAAAGTATGATTATGACAACAACAAGTTCGGATTTGATAAGGGCGACCTTTCAAGCGTTCGTGCTAAGACAACAACTCCTATGGGAGCAGGCCCTTACAAGTTCGAGAAGTTCGAGAACAAGATCGTTTACATGACAGCTAACGAGAACTACTGGGAAGGCGTTCCTGTAACTAAGAACCTTCAGTTCAAGGTTACATCAAATGCTGATAAGGAGAGCGGTGTAGTTCAGGGTACAGTTGATATCTCTGATCCTTCAGCTTCTAAGTCAGCTCTTGAGCAGATCGCCGGCGAGAACTCAAACGGTGAGATCTCAGGTGACAAGCTCACAACTGTTCTTACAGACTACAGAGGATACGGATACATCGGTATGAACTCTGAGAATGTTTGCGTAGGCGGAGATAACGGTAGCGAGGCTTCTAAGAACCTTAGAAAGGCTATTGCAACTGTAATTTCAGTTTACCGTGACGTAACAATCGATTCTTACTACGGTGAGGCTGCATCAGTTATCAACTATCCTATTTCTAACACATCATGGGCAGCTCCTCAGGCTTCAGATCCTGATTACAAGGTAGCATTCTCAGTTGATGTTGACGGAAATGATATCTACACAGCAGGTATGAGCGAGGATGAGAAGTATGCAGCAGCTCTTCAGGCAGCTCTTGGATACTTCGAGGCAGCAGGTTACACAGTAACAGACGGCAAGCTTACAGCAGCTCCTGAAGGTGCTAAGATGGGCTACGAAGTAATGATCGGTGGCGGCGGATCAGGTGATCACCCTTCATTCGGTATCCTTACAGCAGCTTCTGAGGCTCTTAAGACAATCGGCTTTGATCTTCAGATCAACGACCTTTCAGACACATCCATCCTTTGGAATGCTCTTGAGGCCGGCACAGCAGAGCTCTGGTGTGCAGCTTGGCAGACAACTCTTGATCCTGATATGTTCCAGATCTATCACTCAGAGGGTGGTAGCGCAGGACATTACAGAATCTACTCTGACGAACTTGATAAGCTCGTTCTTGAGGCAAGAACTGTAACAGATCAGGCAGTTCGTAAGGCTCTTTACAAAGAGGCTCTTGACTTCGTTGTTGATTTTGCATGTGAGATCCCTGTATATCAGAGACAGGATTGCAACATCTTCAGCACAGAGAGAATCAATGTTGACACTATCACACCTGATCAGACAACATACTACACATATCTCAACGAGATTCATAAGATTGCTATGAACTAATATGCTTTAATAAGTATATATTTGGTGGCAAATCGCAGTGCACATCTGTGCACTGCGATTTCTGCGCCAAAAGATTTGATTTTGTTTTTCTACTAGATAAGGAGCACCATTACAATGAAGAAGTTTATAATTAGAAGACTGCTTATATCTGTTGTTCTTCTATTCTTTGTATCTATGATCATTTATACAATAATGCGTCTGATGCCTACATCTTACGTGGAGACTCAGGCAATGACTCTTGCCCAGAGACCCGGATCTAAGTCATTTCAGGAGTGGGTTGATCAGCTCAACGCACAGTATGGTCTGGATACCGGCATAGTTCAGGGATACTTCAGATGGCTATCTAAAGCGATTAGACTGGATTTTGGAGATTCCTGGTATTTCAATCAGCCTGTTCTTCAGAAGTTCTCCAGTGTTATCTGGTATTCATTCGGACTCGGACTTGCTGCATTTATTATTGAGATCTTAATTGCCATTCCTGCCGGAATCGTAGCAGCAAGAAAACAGTATTCAATTGCAGACTACGCAATAACAGTTATTGCACTTATCGGTATTTCACTGCCGAGCTTTTTCTTTGCGACAATTTTGAAATATGTCTTTTCCATCAGACTCGGATGGGTTGATCTCTACGGTATCGTAAGCCGTATGCATGAGACTATGTCCGATGCGGGAAAAGTTTTAGATATGGTTAAGCATATGGTACTTCCTACACTTACACTTGTCGTTGTAAGTATCGGATCCCTTATGCGTTATACACGTGCCAACATGCTCGAGGTTCTGAATTCTGATTACATCAGAACAGCAAGAGCAAAAGGTCTTCCTGAGAACAAGGTTATCAATCACCATGCCTTCAGGAACACGCTTATTCCTATCGTTACACTTCTCGGCGGATCACTTCCGGGACTCTTTGGTGGTGCTATGATCACTGAGACTCTCTATCAGATCCCCGGAATCGGATATACCTTCTATCAGTGCGTAACTCAGGGAGATATTCCTTTTGTTATGTTCTACATGGTATTTATGGCTGTCCTTATTCTTCTGGGCAACCTCATCGCAGATATCACATATGCTCTTGTTGATCCAAGAGTACGAGTAAATTAAGAAAGGAGGAAGAAGAAATGGCTAACGAAAATATTGAGAAAAAAGATATGAGCCTTGATGATGCAAACAGAGTCAGAGTTCTTTCTCCCGGAATGATGGTCTTTAAAAGATTCATCAGAAACAAACTCGCTATTGTAGGTATCGTTATTATAGTATTTATGTTCCTGTTCTCATTTGTGGGAGGCCTTTTAAATCCCTATTCTCAGAGTCAGGTATTTTATACAACAGAGCAGATCCTTAAGGATTATGCCGGAGCAACTACCATAGATCAGTATCAGATCTATCAGGTAGATGGAGTAAAGCTTCCATCAGATATTTATTCCAAGACACTTATTGCTGCTTCTACCAAGAAGTATGTATTTGAAACCAGAGACGGTTCACTTTTAGGACTCGGAAATGTAGGAGAGGGCGTATACCGTATATTCTCTTTGGAAGAAGTAAACATGCTTCTTAAAAAGAACGCTGCTTATGATGAAGCAGTAGCAGCAGGTGAGAACTTCTTTGTTGACAAAGACGGTAAGACTTATGTTTTCCAGGATAACGGCGACCCAATGCCATCTGTTTATGAAGCAACAGAGATGGGCGTAGCTGCCATGAAGTCTTTTACAACCTATGAAAAAGACGCCAAGCTTTCATACGAATTCTACTGTGGTGCTCTGACGGCCGTTGCTGATGGAGAGAAGTCTTTTGAAGCAGACGGCAAGACATATTCTGTTGATGGAGATGTCATTACAGATGGCACAACAGAAGTTGCCCTTGTTTCAGATGTCAACTTCAACGCTGCAAATGCAGGTGTGTTCATCAGCCCTGCATACAAGGAGGCTGCTATGGCTGCAATCGATGCAGGACAGACTTCCTTCACCTTCGCTGATGAAGACGGAACCGAGATCGAGTACAGGATCGAGAATAAGAACGGACAGTACACCTTCAGAAGATTCCAGGAGACACGAGTTATCGATACATACGCAAGACCTTCAGCTAAGCACTGGGTTGGTACAGATGCAAACGGTATGGATCTTCTTGCAAGACTTATGTACGGTGGACGTATCTCACTTCTTATCGGATTCGTTGTAATCTTCATTGAGGTATTCATCGGAATGATCATCGGTGGTATCGCTGGCTTCTTCGGAGGCTGGGTAGACAACCTGCTGATGCGTATAGTTGATGTGGTTTACTGTATTCCTACAATGCCTCTTTACCTGATCCTTGGTTCTATCATGGACTATTATCAGGCAAGCGCAACAACACGTATTTACATGCTCTGCGTTATCATGGCTGTTATCGGATGGGTTGGTATTGCCCGTATCGTAAGAGGACAGATCCTTTCTCTTCGTGAGCAGGAGTTCATGGTTGCAGCAGAAGCGACAGGTATCAGTACTTACAGACGTATCTTTAAGCACCTTATTCCAAACGTAGTTCCACAGCTTATCGTATTCGCAAGTATGGGACTTGGTGATGTTATCCTTGCAGAGGCTACACTTTCATTCCTTGGACTTGGTATCAAGTATCCTGCAGCTTCCTGGGGATCGATCATCAACGCGGTTAATGATTCTTACGTTATGAGCAATTATGTATTTGTTTGGCTTCCTGCCGGCGTATTCATCCTGCTTACGGTTCTTGCCTTTAACTTTATAGGTGACGGACTTCGTGATGCGTTTGATCCAAAGATGAAGAGGTGATAAAGATGGCTAAAAAGGATAATTATATTTCTGCCAGGGAGTCGAGAAGGATTTCAAGAGAAAACCGTAAGATCACTGCAGCAATTGAGAAAAAGAGAAACAGAAAAAACATTCCGGAGAGCGAGTATGTTACTCAGATGAAGAATCCGGATAACTGTGTAGAGTTTGATAACGTACACACATACTTCTTTACAGATATAGGAACAGTTAAGGCCGTTGACGGTGTTTCCTTCGAAGTACCAACAGGTAAGACTGTAGGTATCGTTGGTGAGTCAGGATGCGGAAAGAGTGTAACTTCTCTTTCACTTATGCAGCTGGTTCAGCGTCCTTCAGGACAGACTGTCGAGGGTGAGATCAGATTCAACACCGGAGATAAGGCTATTAACGTAGTAAATGCACCTGCATCATACATGCAGAAACTCCGTGGTAATTCCATGGGTATGATCTTCCAGGAGCCTATGACCAGCCTTAATCCTGTATTCAGGATCGGCGCTCAGGTTGATGAGGTTATTAAGCTTCACAATCCCGATATGAGTGCTGATGATGTTAAGGCAAGAACACTTGAGATGCTTCAGCTTGTTGGTATTGCCAACAAGGAGGGCGTTTACAAAATGTATCCTCATGAGCTTTCAGGTGGTATGAGACAGCGTGTCATGATCGCTATGGCTCTTGCCTGCGATCCTAAGCTTATTATTGCCGATGAGCCTACAACAGCTCTTGATGTTACTATTCAGGCTCAGATCCTTGACCTTCTGCGTGACCTTAAGGACAAGATCAATTCATCTATCATGCTCATCACCCATGACCTTGGAGTTGTAGCTGAGATGGCTGATTTCGTTGTTGTTATGTACGCCGGAAGAGTAGTAGAAAAAGGTACTGCTACAGAGATCTTTAAGGATCCAAGACATCCTTATACCATCGGACTTATGAATTCAAAGCCCGTGGTTGGTAAGCACGTAGATAAGCTCTACAGCATACCCGGTAATGTACCTAACCCTATTGATATGCCCAATTATTGCTATTTCAAGGATAGATGTGAGATGTGCACAGAAAAGTGTAACGGCGCTTATCCTAAGACTTATAAGGTATCACCTACACATGAGGTTGCCTGCTACAGATGTGAGGAAGGAGGGCTTAACTGATGGAAAATATATTAGAAGTTAAAAACCTCAAGAAATACTTCCCCATTAAGGGCGGCTTCTTTGGAGGTGTTACAGGAGAAGTTAAGGCTGTTGACGATGTTTCTTTTACCATCAAAAAAGGAACGACAATGGGACTCGTTGGAGAGTCAGGCTGTGGTAAGTCAACAACAGGACGTACAATCTTAAGACTAATTGAGAAGACTTCAGGAGATATCATCTTCAACGGTCAGGATATCAGTGCACTTGATAAGAAGCAGCTCCGCGAGCTCAGAACCAAGATGCAGATCATCTTCCAGGATCCGTACTCATCTCTTTCACCAAGACTTCCTATCGGTGAGATCATTGGAGAGGCTGTAAGAGAGCATGGACTTGTACCTGCATCAGAGTATGATGAGTACATCAGCAATATCATGAAGGAGTGCGGACTTCAGGAGTATCACAAGGACAGATATCCTCATGAGTTCTCCGGCGGACAGAGACAGCGTATCTGTATCGCAAGAGCCCTTGCTCTTAAGCCTGAGTTTGTTGTATGTGATGAGCCTGTATCAGCGCTTGATGTTTCTATCCAGGCTCAGATCATTAATCTTTTGAAGCAGCTTCAGGAGGACAGAGGACTTACATATCTGTTCATTTCTCATGACCTTTCTGTAGTTGAGCACATTTCCGATACTATTGGCGTAATGTATCTCGGAAATTTGGTTGAGACAGGTAACACAGAGGATATCTTTGCAAATCCTCTGCACCCATATACAAAGGCATTGTTCTCTGCAATTCCGATGCCTGATCCTGATATCAAGAAGGACAGAATCCTGCTTCAGGGAGATATTCCTTCACCTGCAAATCCGCCAAAGGGCTGCAAGTTCCATACAAGATGCTCTCAGTGCATGGCTAAGTGTAAAGAGGTTGCTCCTGTTCCTAAGGATATGGGAAACGGACACGTTGTTTGCTGCCACCTCTACGATAAATAAAACACTTGAAAAAGGCGAGTAATATCGCCTTTTTTTAATAGTAAAAAAGTTGGCTATATGATAGAATATCACTAGGTAGAAAACTATTTTTTTTAATGTAGTTTCAGTATTTTTTAAAAAGGGGATTACTTATGGCAAAAACTATGGCTGAATGGAAAATCGGCGATCCTATGATCAACGAGAATGACTTTTGGCAGGACGAGAACTATGTGGCAGAAGATCCTGAAAAGGAAAAAATGGTTCTTGAGCTGGCAACTCTCATTACCGATCGTATGATCAAAAAAATCACCAAGAAGGTCAACAACAGAGATCCTGAGTACTGGATGCTTGACCGGGTTCTTAACAAGGAGCAGGTAAGGTTCTGTCTTAACTTCAAGAAGACACGTGTACCTTATTCAATTCCTGAGCTTGCTAAGATGAACAACATGACAGAAGAAGAGTGTACCAAGATGGTTCACGACCTCAGATTTATCGGTATCATCGAGCAGAACAGGGCTAAGACACCTGACAAGCACCTTCAGTATGAGCTTCCTATTTTTGTACCGGGATCTGCTGAGTTTATGATGATGCAGGATAAGATCACTGATGAGCATCCTGAGATGGCTACATTCTTTAACCTTATGACACAGCTTCCTCTTCAGGGAATCACAGAGTCTGTTCCACCCGGAGGAGCCGGAATCGGAATGCACGTTATTCCCGTTGAGAAGGCTATCTCACTTGAGAATCAGTCAGTTCCTGTAGAGCACCTTTCACGCTGGATCGACATGTATGATAAGTACGGTATCTCAGAGTGCTCATGTCGTAAGCAGCAGGCTATGCGTGGAGAGGGAAGCGGAGAGATCCGTGGTGACTACTGCATAGGTATGGGAGATATGGCCGAGTACATGGATGACCGTGGAATCGGACACTATATCACCAAGGAAGAAGTTTATGAGATCTTAGAGAGAGCAGAGCGTCACGGCTATGTTCACCAGATCACTAATATCGACGGCGAGGGCAAGATTGTTGCTATCTGTAACTGTGCTCCCGGCGTATGTAACGCTCTTCGTACATCACAGCTCTTTAACACACCTAATATGTCAGCATCAGCTTACAGAGCTCACGTTGAGAAGGAGAAGTGTGTTGCCTGCGGTAAGTGCGTAGAGGTATGTCCTGTCGGCGCTGCTAAGCTTGGTCAGAAGCTTTGCAAGAAGGACGGCACAGAAGTTACATATCCTAAGAGTGAACTTCCTGATAACAAGAAGTGGGGACCTCACAAGTGGAACTACAACTATCGTGACGATGCCAAGATCAACTGCTATGACACAGGTACAGCTCCTTGTAAGACAGCTTGTCCTGTTCATCTTTCAGTTCAGGGATATATCAAGATGGCTGCAGAGGGCAGATATGAAGACGCTCTTAAGCTCATCAAACAGGACAATCCATTCCCTATGGTTTGTGGTGCTGTCTGCAACAGACGTTGTGAGGATGCATGTACAAGAGGAACCATCGACCAGCCTCTTGCTATCGATGAGATCAAGAAGTTCATCGCTTCTCTCGACCTTAAGGCAGATAAGAGATATGTGCCTCTTTGCGAGAAGCATGACGGCGGTATGTGGGGCGATGAGTACAAGGTAGCAGTAATCGGTGGAGGCCCGGCAGGTCTTTCAGCTGCTTATTACCTGAGGCTCAACGGCTATCCTGTAACCGTATTTGAGAAGGAGAAAAGAGCCGGTGGAATGCTTATGAACGGTATTCCAAGCTATCGTCTTGAGAAGGATATCATCGAGGCAGAAATCGATGTTATAAAGGAAATGGGCGCTGAGTTTAAGTGCAGCGTAGAAGTAGGAAAAGACATTACAATCGAGCAGCTTCGTGCAGAAGGATATAAGGCATTCTTCATTGCTATCGGTATGCAGGGCGGAAGAATGGCAGGAGTTCCCGGAGAGGATTCCAAGGGAGTTCAGACCGGTGTTGACTTCCTTCGTAACATCAACCAGGATCACTCCATTAAGCTTAATGGCGAGACTGTAGTAATCGGTGGCGGTAACGTTGCTATCGACGTTGCAAGAACTGCTGTCAGAGCAGGTGCAAGCAAGGTTACAATGCTCTGCCTTGAGAGTGAAAAAGAGATGCCGGCTGCAAAGGACGAAGTTGCCGAAGCTGGGGAAGAGGGCATCGAGGTTAAGAACGGCTGGGGACCTAAGGAAGTTCTTTCAGAAAATGGTCACGTAACAGCTGTAGTATTTAAGAGATGCACTTCAGTATTTGACTCAGAGCACAGATTCAGCCCTCAGTATGATGAGAACGACACAATAACAATTCCTTGTGAGAATCTGCTTCTTTCCATCGGACAGTCAGTTCAGTGGGGAGACCTTCTTAAGGGAACAAAGGTTGAGCTGGGCAGAAACGGCACAGCAAAGGCTGATGCACTTACAAGACAGACAGCAGAGCCTGATATCTTCGTTGGCGGAGATGTATTTACAGGAGCTAAGTTTGCTATTGATGCTATTGCAGGCGGAAGAGAAGGTTACGTATCCATCAACCGTTTCGTTCATAAAGGAAACCGTCTTGACCTTGCCCGTGACAGAAGAGAGTTCATCGAGCTTGATAAAGACGACATTAAGGTTGAGAGCTTTGACAACGCACAGAGACAGATTCCGGGCAAGAAGGCCGGAATCGCCAAGGATACATTTGATGATCTTAGACTTACTCTTACTGAGGAGCAGGTTAAGACTGAGGCAAACAGATGTCTTGGATGCGGTGCTACAACCGTTGATGAGAACCGCTGTATCGGATGCGGACTTTGCACAACCAAGTGTGAATTCGACGCTATCCACCTTACACGTGATATGCCTGCTGCAAGCACAATGTACAGATCTGAGGATAAGCTCAAGGCTGTTGGACCATACGCAGCAAAGAGAGCAGGTAAGATCATTATCAACAAGCTTACAGGCGGCAAGTAATAAAAATGTTATAGGCATAAAAATAGGGAGTTGGTTCCGAGAAACCAACTCCCATTTATTTATTCTGCGGAAGAACTCTCTGTTGCTGATGTATCTGTTTCAGTTGCCGGAGCTCCTGTTCCTGCAATCGAGCTGTCATAGCTCTGAACAGATGTTACGTACCAAGTGCCTGTTTCTTCATTCTTGGAAAGGTCAAGCGCGATAAGATACGATACCGGCTCAGAAGACTTGATAGCATCTTCATAGATATCTACTGCCAGGAGAATGATATCATTATAAGCCTTGGCTATGGCTGCATCCTGGCCCTGTTCCTCTGTGATCTTTAATAGCTCATCCTGACTATTGACGTTGTATTCATCGGTAGCGGCATTAAATTTAGCCTGTGTATCCTCACTGGTAATAACATCATAGGGAAAACTTGCCTTCATGGTGACGTAAGCAGTAGCAGTTCCGTCATCGTTTAATGAAACCTCTGTGAGCTGATATTCCTCCATGAGAGTGGAATACATTGTACCCAGTTCGTCAAGCTTGGCTACCGTTGTATCATCCAGCTCAGGATTGCCGAGCTTGGAGGTGAGATCCTCTTTTAGATAATTCTTATCGAAAAGAGCTACGAAAGAACCTGTGGATACCTCTGAAGAAGAGTAATTGTTTATTGCGTTGGTATCTCCGTTTTTAACGGCTTCCATAAAGTTCTCGGCAGCTTCCTTGGCTGCACTCTTATCCTGTGAAGAACAGCCTGTTAAAGCAGATAATGACAGCAAAACTGCAACAGCTGTTGCAGCTATTTTCTTATTTCTTATCATGATAAAACTCCTTAAAACAAATATAGTCTCAAGTGGCCCTGCCACAAATATTACATTTTCTGTAACACCTTGCCTAGTATAGCATATTATAGCTATTTCTCCAACTTTATTTTGCAGAATATAAAAACCTGATGAAGGTGCAATTGCATTTTCATCAGGTTTGTATTTTTTCTACTTATTCTCCTGTGCTTTATACTTGGCAAGTTCTGCTTGAAGACTGGCGATGGTAGCATCCTTGTCGGATATAATAGCATCTTTTTCAGCTAGCGCAGCTTGTGATTTTTCTTCGGCGTCAGCATAGCAGTCTGCATATTGAGTAGCCATCACCTCTCTATAACGACGCTGGCCTTCCAGAAGTTCTTTTGCCTGATTATCATAATTAAGAGTAAAGATCAAATTGCCCACCTCCTCTATGTCAGGATTGTCCTTGGCAAGAGCCTTGAATTCTTCCTAGGTTGAGGCCTTAAAGAGCTCTGCCCAGTAGACAAGTTTGTTGCCGATATCCACTGTAGTAGCGATATCTGTGTGATTTAATTGTAGCACGTTTATACCAAAATTAGGAATCGTGTTGTTAATCTCGTTATGTTAATCCGGGAATCCGGATTATAGAGGGTATAAATAAAAAAAAGAGAGGTAGGAGAAAACTGAGCCTCTCTTTTTGAATTGTAGTGATTATGATTTAATATAGATGATAGCTATATCTGCTGGTTTTCAAATCTGGCGAGTTTTTCTCGCAGAGCCGCAATTTCAGCATCTTTGTCAGCAAGAGCAGCGTCTTTGTCTGCAAGTTCTGCCTGATACTTTTCTTCAGCAT
>JAGBMP010000130.1 GCA_017634825.1 Butyrivibrio sp. | reverse complement strand
GTAGCCTCCATAAGACCGTCATCGTAAAGCTGTGAAAGCACGGGGCTCATACCGTGGTATCTTAAACCGCCTGCGTGATTAGCAGAGGGAATGAAATCGCTGCCGAGCGTATACATTTTTGCAAGCGGACAAACCATACCCGTATCCGCAAAGTCGTAAGCGTACACGCCTCTTGTGAAGCTCGGGCAGGACGCAGGCTCAACTGCGATAATCCTGTAATCAGCCTCGCCTCTGAGCTTCTCGCCCATAAACGGAGCGATAAGACCGCCGAGATTTGAGCCGCCGCCTGCGCATCCGATAACAATATCGGGCTTAATGCCGTATTTATCAAGAGCCGTCTTTGTTTCAAGGCCTATAACCGACTGGTGAAGCAGTACCTGATTAAGCACCGAGCCGAGAACATATCTGTAACCCGGATTCTTCACGGCAACCTCAACAGCCTCTGAAATAGCGCAGCCGAGGGATCCTGTGGTTCCGGGGAACTCAGCATTGATCCTGCGGCCAACCTCTGTCTCCATTGAAGGAGAAGGTGTTACCTTAGCACCGTAGGTACGCATTACTTCACGTCTGAAAGGCTTCTGCTCGTAAGAAACCTTAACCATATATACCTGACAGTCAAGATCAAAGTATGAACATGCCATTGAAAGAGCTGTTCCCCACTGACCTGCGCCTGTCTCTGTCGTAACGCCCTTAAGCCCCTGCTTTTTAGCGTAGTAAGCCTGAGCAATGGCTGAATTGAGCTTGTGGCTTCCTGATGTATTGTTTCCCTCAAATTTGTAGTAGATATGTGCAGGTGTCTTAAGTTTCTCCTCAAGACAGTAAGCACGTACAAGAGGTGATGGACGATACATTCTGTAGAAGTTTCTGATCTCCTCAGGTATTTCAATATATGTTGATGTATCATCGAGTTCCTGCTCTGCAAGCTCGCGGCAGAAAATACCTGAAAGTTCGTCGATGGTTACAGGCTTAAGTGTCGCCGGATTGAGAATCGGAGCAGGTTTCTTTTTCATATCGCCCCTTACGTTGTACCATGCCTTAGGCATCTCTGATTCTTCAAGGTAAATCTTATAAGGTATTGTACTCATTATTTCCCTCCAATAAAAAACGTTAGTTGTATCATATCAATTTCAGTGCTTTAATGCAATAAATCGCACACAATTATTTATGTTCCCCGATAAGCTTCTCCATCCAGACCATGCTGTACCAGGTTCCGAATTTATAACCGCATTTGTTGAATTTGCCAATCATTGAAAAGCCAAGTTTTTCATGGAATCTGACGCTGTCAAGGTTTAAATGCTCATCTTCCGTATCGGGATATCCGATGCAGGCGTAGAGGTTCAAAATACCCTGATCCTTAAGCCTTCTTTCAAGCTCTTCATACAAGAGCCTTCCAAGTCCTTCTCTTCTTACGTCCTTCTGAATATAAATGCTGAGCTCCACACTCCACTGGTATGCATCCCTGTCCTTAAAGGTACTTGCGTAGGCGTATCCGACGATCTCTTTTGCCCCTGTTTCAGAAAGAGTTCTTTCTACTACAATATATGGATACTTTTTGAGCACCTTCTCGATCCTGCCCCTAAACTCCTCCACAGAGGGAGTCTCATACTCAAAGGTGATCGCAGTCTCTTTTACATAGTAATCATATATAGCTACAAGCCTTTCTGCATCCTCAAGCGTAGCTGTTCTGATCGAATAATCTGTTTTCATATATTACCGCCCTTCCTAGTCATCAGCCTTACCGGCTCTGATTATGCTCCTTACAGTGAACAACATGGTTATAAAGCAGGCGCTGCCTCCGATGACATTACTGATTGGCTCAGCTGCAAAGACGCCGTTCGTTCCCATATTAAACATATAAGGAAGCAGATATGTTAAAGGCACCACGATAAATGCTTTTCTGAAAAGAGAAAAGAAGATGGCATGGTTCTTTTTACCAAGAGATTTAAACACTACCTGTCCCGAATGCTGGAACGTCATAAATATGAAGGTTGAAAAATAGAGGTTAAACGCAGGTATCGCATCTGTAAGAATGGTCTTGTCGTTACTGAATACTCCTATGACTGCTGCCGGGAAGAGTCTTATAAAGAGCCATACTATCAGGGTGTAGCCAAAGTCCATGGCAACCATTATTGCTATTGATCTCTTTATCCTGTCATACCTCTTAGCGCCGTAGTTATAGCTGATGATCGGCGATGTGCCCTCTGAAATAGCAAGGATAGGAGTTTCCATCATCTGTCTTGCGGAGTTTACCATGGTCATTATGGAGACGTAGAGATCTCCTCCAACATCAGCAAGAACGCTGTTACAGGATACGGAAACCATGGCATTTGTGAACTGCATGATAAACGCCGCGCTTCCAAGACCCACAATGGATCCTGCTGTCCTTCCGCACTTCTTTATCTCATCAAAAGACATTATCTTAAGGTTGTAAGCACACTTTTTTCCAAAGAAAAATCTGAGAACATAAAAGGCTGAAAGAGCCTGCGATATCACGGTGGCTATGGCAGCTCCCTCAGGCCCTAAGCCAAATACAAAGATAAATATCGGGTCAAGGATAATATTTGCAAGAGCCCCCACCAGGATTGTGGTCATTCCAACTATTGAATAACCCTGGGCTGTGATAAAGGGATTAAGTCCCGTTGCGATCATTGAAAAGATCGTACCCAGAAGGTAGATGCGAAGATACGGAAGCGCATATACCATGGCAGCTTCAGATGTTCCAAAGGTTGACAGGATGGGTCTTCCAAAGACCTCGCCCACGATCATCAAAACCACCGCAGTTACAAGCAGTAAAAAGAACGAGGTGTTTTGAATTTCCCTCGCCCTCTGCTCATTCTTTTGCCCTCTCGCAATAGAAAACAGGGGCGCTCCGCCGCTTCCATACATGTTGGTAAAAGCGGTGATAAGTATGACCAGCGGAAAGCAAAGTCCCACTGCTCCCAAAGCCACTGTTCCTATCTCAGGTATACGTGCGATGTATATCCTGTCAACAATGTTGTACAAAAGATTTATGATCTGGGCCACAAGCATCGGGATCGCTGTGGCCAGAATATTATTAAAAGTTTTTCCGTTCTCAAAATCTACGCGTTTCATACACTTGACAGTATTATCCGCTTTCAGCTCTTTGTCAATACAGAGCTTTGCCTGGCAAGGTATAAAGCGCCCTTTATTCCCTGCTCACCGCCAAGTCCTGCCGGAACAATGTAATTATCTATATCCTTAAGTTCCGCAGTATCTATGTAGCCGTTCATGTACTCAAGAGTCTTCTTCCGGATAAGAGGAAAGAGCTTTTCCACATGCATTACGCCTCCGCCGAGAATGATCCTCTTTGGGCTGTAGCAGCAGATATACTGCATCAGTGCCTTTGCCACATACTCAGCTTCAAGCTCCCAGACATCCTCCCTGTCAATAAGATTAAAGGCTTCTGTGCCGTAGCGCTTTTTTATGGCAGGTCCCGATGCCAGTCCCTCAAAGCAGTTTTTGTGGTAGGGACATGCACCCTCAAACTTATCATTCTCATTAAGCATAAGAAGAATATGCCCTGCTTCCGGATGGAGCATTCCGTGAAGGAGCTGACCACGGCAATATACTCCGGCTCCGATGCCTGTGCCGATGGTGATATAGATCACGTCCGAAAGGCCTTTTCCATTGCCAAAGATAACTTCGCCAAGGACAGCTACGTTTACATCTGTATCAACATCTACAGGAATCCCACTGTTTTTAAAGGCTTCACTCCAGGAGAAGTTAACCCATGAAAGCTTTGGCGTCCTGCCAATCTTTCCATAGTCTTTGGAATTTCTGTCGACACATACAGGGCCAAAGGCACCGATTCCTATGGCAGTGACATCGTTTTCTTCAAAGAATTCCAGAATTGAAGGAATGGTCTCTTCGGGCGCCTTTGTCGGTATCTCTTTTTTCTTAATGATATTGCAGTCGTCATCGCCTATAGCAACAACCATTTTGGTTCCGCCGGCTTCAATTCCTCCAAGCATTTACTCCACCTTTTCCCATACAAGTCCTTTTTCGGAAGTGAACTTCCTACTCTCTTCCATAGGCATTGGCTTTCCGAAGTAGTAGCCCTGTGCCCTTTCACAGCCTATCTCCTTAAGGAAGTTAAAATGTGTCTCGGTCTCGACACCCTCGCAGAGAGGGCTGACTCCCATTGCCTTGGCTCCCTTTATGATATATCCCATGATCTTGCCGGTCTTTTGGTTATTGTCATAGCTTCGAAGGAAAACCATATCCAGCTTAAGGACATCAAAGTTATAGTTAGCTATTGTGTTCAGGGATGAGTATCCACTTCCGAAATCATCAATCCAGACATGATAGCCAAGCTCTCTCATATGATCGCACTGAGATCTGATATAACTCTCATTCTCATTAAGGGAACTCTCGGTGATCTCAAGGTCCAGCATATCTCTCGGGATGTCGTATTGTTTTCTGGTTTCTTCCACAACTCCAAAGATGTCGCACAGCTCAAAGTCAAGCCTGGAGATGTTTACAGAGATAGGAACCAGCTCTTTTCCCTCATCTCTCATCTGCACGTAGTCCCTGCAGACGCGCTTGACAACGAAGGTATCCACCAGATGGATCAGGTGGAACTGCTCCAGAGTGGATATGAAATCACCCGGCGAGAGCATGCCCATCTTGGGATCGATCCAGCGCACAAGCGCCTCGTAGCCGCAGATTTCTCCGGTCTTAACACGGATAACAGGCTGGTAAAAGACCTTTATGTATTCCCGTTCGATTGCCTCATCAATATGGTCAATGACGTACTGCTGCTTGCGCAGATTATCTCTTAGCATCTCATCGTAGATACAGTAATTGACGTCATGTCTGTGCTTGATGCTGTTGCAGGCAAGGCGGGCGTGATCGCAGGCAAGACCTATCTCGGCGCGCCTGTCATCGAGGTAGTAGATACCTGCCTTGATCCTGACCTTCTTGTTGACATCATCGGTTAAAAGCATGGTCTTGTAGACCTTCTCAACCTTCTCAACAACGCTCTCTCTTGAGCCTGTTGTGCATACCACAAAGTGATCGTCGGAAAATCTGGCACAGATTCCGCCGATATGGAAGGTCTCTCTTATTGCCTTGGCAAGGTCGCACAAAAGCTCATCGCCAAGCTTAAAGCCGTTTCTCTCATTGAAAAGTTTGAAATTCGGGATATCGAAATGAATAAAAGAAATATCCTCTCGCCAGCTCTCATAAGAGCCGAGGAACATCTGAGCCCTCCGGTAGAAGAAGGACATATTAAGAAGTCCCGTAAGATCATCCGTCTCCTGATTGGCGGAGAGGATTTCTGCCTCGGCGAAGGAATTACGATTCTTGTTAAAGTACTCGTTCTGATCTACATCCACGATATAGACATAGTAATAGCTCTTGCCATCGTCCCTGTGAAGAAGATGTCCGAAATCTTCCACATAACGCTCAATTCCGTCCTTGGTCACGATACGGTAGCGGACATAGTCATGTTTCTTTTCACCAAAAATAGTCTGAGCCTGGATTTGATTCTCAATCCGCTTGTAGTCATCGGGATGGACCATACCCTTAAAGGTTCCGCCGGTGAGCTCAATAAATTCGCCCATGTTCTCGCACCCGTACATCTCAAGTACATTGGGTCCGGCATACAGGACATTCTCAATGTCGTTGTTCTCATAGATAAAGACCCCTCCCGGAAGACCTGTCGGGATAATACCACTAATACCTGCATCATGAAACTTTTTTCCCATACACGCACCTCGCTAAAAAGGACAAAAAATAACAGGAGATCAATAAAACGGTACACTAAAATTTTATGATTAAATATGCGCAGATGCAAGAAAATATTAAGGCCGAAGCACTATTGCTCCGGCCTTTTAAATCGTTTATTCGTATCAGTCTTTCTTTTTCTGGATCAGCATTACCATGGCCAGTGCTGATACCATGATGATCAGCATTATTCTGAGATTTCCCATGCTATCGTCTGAAGTCTGGCCTCTTCTTGCGCCAAGTACTTCGGGAAGATCGATAAGTCTGTTCTCGCCGAAAACTTCAGGTGTGCTCGAAAGAGCTACAGGCTCGGCCGGGATTTCAAAAGTCCCAGGTTCCTGAGGATCTGTAGGATCTGAAGGGTCACTTGGATCGGTTGGATCTGATGGTTCTGTCGGATCTTCAGGATCTTTTGGATCTTCGAGAACTTCAGGCTCTTCGGGCTTAAGCATATTGTTGAAGGTTGCGCCGTTTGTACCAAGGAACTCGATCAGTGCTGCATGCATCTCATCATTTGCAGTGAAACTAAAGCTGCTTGAATCAAGAATAGTCTCAACGCCATTTATGATCTTTGAGATCTCTACACCTTTTATCTCATACTTATCAAGGCCTATCGTTTCTCCACCGACTTTCTGTGTTGTCGCATTTTTAAGTACCTGAATCTTGAGCTTATACTGAGTTTCGTCTCTGATAACATTGATATCGGAAACCTCATCTTCTGAGAGGAGATATGTGTAAGTTGCTGTGTTATCCTCGCTACCTTCAAAGTTGTTCTGGTTAAAAGAGATTTTTCCTGTAAAGCCGATATTTCCGGTCGAATCATTCATTCCGCTGAGCACTTTGTTGCCATCAAGGTCAGTTACTGTAAAGTTATACACTCTGTTCTCGAGATCGATCTGCTCGCCCTCAGGATTAAAGAGTGCCTTTGAGGCCTTAAGCTCAAGTGACTTACCAACTGAAATAGCTGCCTCTGCGTGTGGATTACCAACTATCATATATCCGTTGCTGAGGATTCCGCCGCCATGTGTATATGAATAGTTGTCAATGATCTTAACAACTGCTTCCTGTCTTGCTTTTTCGATTGCATCGTTATCTACCAGCTCTGCTGTAATTCCCATTACATAGCTTGCAACGTAAAGAGAATCTGCATCAGAGATTGCTGACTGATCAACACTTCCTCTTACGTTTGCCTCACCAAATACAGACTTATCAACGATACTGTTTAATGCACAGAAGTAATCGTCGTATCCGTTCTCCATGAAAACAGGATTTGTTGCAGCGTAGGTGTGATCATCATGCTTCATTGATCCCTCACCTGATATATGGAGATCATCTTTGTTTCCGCCGTTGTTGTTAAATACCATTGCGAGGCTGTTTTCATCACCAAGGATAAAGACACGTCCTGTTGAACAGCCTGCAAGTCCGCCGCCAAAGCCACCTGCTGTGTTTCCTGTTACAAGAGTTTTCTCAGGTACTATAATGCTTGACATGTCGGATACAAAGATTGCTCCGCCGCCCCAGTCCTGGTAGCTGTCATTGGCCTGTCCATCTCTGGTATAGCCTGTTTTGTTATTTGTAAATATTCCACTCTGAAGAGAAGCTGAATTGGCTTCACTGTCGCCTCTGAAATTTCCAATAATGGCAATTGCTCCGCCCTCATGAGTCTCTGCTGTGTTTCCGGTGTATGTGCCGTTTATCTTCATGTCTTTTCCTGCGAAAAGAATTGCTCCGCCACTGGCCTTTGTATAGTTGTTCTCGAATACATTAGACTCTTTTACATCAAGGTTACCGTTGCCGTGCATGAAGATAGCTCCGCCGCCGTTTCCCCAATCGCCCTGGTAAGAAGCGTTGTTTACGAAAGTCATGTTCTCAAGAACAAGATCCTTATTAGCTTCATATAAGCTGATGGCTCCGCCGTTTCTGCCGGCTGTATTACCTTCAAAAAGGTTGTTTCCTGTTGCGGAAAAGACTGTGTTTCTGGCGTAGATCGCACCACCATCATTTACATTTTTGTTATCCTTAAATGTGCAATTATCTATGCTAAGTGTTGCATCAACTGCGCTAACAGCATTGTGAAGGTTTGATACTGTTACGCCCTGAAGAGATACATTTGAACCTGAGTTGCACTCAAAAGCAGCACCTGTTTCTTCTTTATTCTGATTTCCTGTTACAGTGCCGTTTTTAACTGTAAGATTCTTGCCGTTATTTACTGCAAAAGTAGCTGTGTCATGTGTTACAGTAATTGTCTTGCCATCAAGATCAAGGACTGTATCAGCATCCTCTGTTGCACTGCCGACTAATACATATCCTTTCTCAACGGTTATATCCTGATTAAGCTTGATAGCACCACCCTTTTCAAGTGCAGCACGAAGTTCATCTTCGTTACTTACAAGAGTGTATTCCGGGTCCTGAGCCTGAGGCTCTATGTTATTCTGATCTTCCGGTACTGAAGTTATCTGCACATCCTGTGCAGGTGCGCTCTGCACGTCTTGAGAAGGTGTATTCTGCACGTTTTGTGCAGGTGCTGTGTCCTGAACAGGTGTATTCTGCACGTCTTGTGCAGGTGCTGTGTCCT
Organism: Butyrivibrio sp.; assembly: GCA_017634825.1. Lineage (GTDB taxonomy): Bacteria > Bacillota > Clostridia > Lachnospirales > Lachnospiraceae > Butyrivibrio. The sequence continues at coordinate 6,817 of JAGBMP010000130.1, read as the reverse complement.
GCTTCTCATTTTCTACATTCTCAGTTATGTCAACATTTTCTGCTGCAAAAGAAACTGTTGTAAGCTGTGTCATTGACATGCATGCTGTAAGGCTCACCAGAGCTACGGTCTTGCATGCGTTTAATAAAATCTTTCTCATCTTAATTCCCTCATAATTTGTTGCCGTCGAAACAATATAAAAACGTTTTTATGATTTAGTAATAGGATATTACCATAGCGTTATTCAATTTGCAATATATTGATAACATTTTGTATGTATTGCACAATTAATTTCCGGTTTATCGGTGAAATATTTATTAAAACGTTTTTATTTATCTAAAGTATTTAAAACAAAACCTAAAAAACCGGAACGCAGTTTAATCACTGCATTCCGGTTTATCAAAACTCATATATTACACTTACATCAGTTAAGATGCCAAATATCCCTGTTATACTCTTTTATAGTTCTGTCAGATGAGAAGTATCCGGCCTTGGCGATATTGGTGAGCATCATCTTCTTCCACTTATCGCGATTCTCATAATCTGCGAAGATCTCATCCTTCTTGGCGATATAGCTCTCCAGGTCGAGAAGTGTCATGAACCAGTCCTTATTAAGGAGCTCATCGTGGAGTCTCTTCAAGTTCTCCTTGTGACCTACCTTAAGGACTTCCTTGCTTGTGATGAAGTCTACTGCCTGTTTTACTACCTTGCTCTTCTTGTAGTAATCCTTAGAAACATAGTCAGCCTTCTTGTAGTGCTCGATAACTTCGTCTGCACTTGCGCCGAAGATGTAGATGTTGTCATCACCAACAAGCTCATGGATCTCTACATTAGCGCCGTCATCTGTTCCGAGAGTTATAGCACCGTTGAGCATGAACTTCATATTACCTGTTCCGGATGCCTCCTTGGAAGCAAGGGAAATCTGTTCTGATACATCGCAGGCAGGAATAAGTTTCTCTGCGTAGCTTACGTTGTAGTTCTCAACCATGACAACCTTCATGTACTTGTTGACATCAGGATCGTTGTTGATGATCTCCTGAAGAACAAGGATCAGGTGGATAATGTCTTTGGCAATAACATATGCAGGAGCTGCCTTGGCACCAAAGATAAAGGTGATAGGTCTTGAAGGCTTCTTGCCGCCCTTGATCTCAAGGTACTTGTGAATGATGTAGAGGGCATTCATCTGCTGTCTCTTGTACTCGTGAAGTCTTTTTACCTGAATATCAAAGATTGAATCAGGGTCAACCTCAACTCCCTCGTGCTCCTTGAGGTAAGTGGCAAGCTCTTTCTTCTTGCCCATCTTGATCTCTTCAAGCTTATCAAGAACTTCTGCATCGTCGATGTAGTCAAGGAGCTTCTCAAGCTTATTGGCGTCCTTCTTGAAACCATCGCCTATGGTCTGTGAAAGGAAATCAGCCAGAGGATGGTTGCAGGAAAGAAGCCATCTTCTGAAGGTGATTCCGTTGGTCTTATTGTTGAACTTCTCAGGATAGATCTTGTAGAACTCGTGAAGCTCAGAGTCCTTAAGGATATCGGTGTGGATAGCTGCTACACCGTTGATTGAGAAGCCGTAATGGATATCGATGAAGGCCATGTGTACTCTCTTGTCCTTGTCGATGATCTGGATCTTGGGTCTTCTCTTATATTTCTCGCGGATTCTCTTATCAAGCTCCTTGATATAAGGTACCAGCTGAGGAACAACCTTCTCAAGGTACTCAAGAGGCCATGTCTCAAGAGCCTCAGCAAGGATTGTGTGGTTTGTATAAGCGCAGGTCTTGCTTACGACATTGATGGCTTCATCCATTGAGAATGCCTTCTCCTCTACAAGGATCCTGATGAGCTCAGGAATGATCATTGTAGGATGAGTGTCGTTGATCTGAATGACTGCGTGGTTATGAAGCTCGTGAAGGTCGTACTGACGCTCCTTCTGCTCTCTTAAGATGAGCTGAGCTGCGTTTGATACAAGGAAATACTCCTGATAGATACGAAGAAGATTTCCGTTCTCGTCTGAATCATCGGGATACAGGAACAGAGTAAGATTCTTATCCGTCTTGGTCTTGTCGAAGTCGATGCCCTTCTTAACAAGGCTCTCATCGATTGTCTCGATATCGAAGAGACGGAGCTTGTTAACTCCTGTGTCATAGCCGACAACGTTCATGTTGTAGAGGCGTGATGTTACCTTCTCTTTGCCAAAAGACACTTCGAAGGTAGTGTCGGTCTTCTCAAGCCAGGACTGATCCTCGATCCAGTCGTTCTTCTCTGCGTACTGAAGGTGATCCTTGAACACCTGCTTAAAGAGTCCGAAGTGATAATTAAGTCCGATTCCCTCGCCTGCAAGGCCGAGAGTTGCAATTGAGTCAAGGAAGCATGCTGCAAGTCTTCCAAGTCCGCCGTTACCAAGAGATGGCTCAGGCTCGCACTCCTCAACAGCAGCAAGGTTCTTGCCGTTCTTCTCAAGAATCTCTTTAACCCTGTCATAAACTCTTAAATTGATAAGGTTGTTGGAAAGAAGCTTACCGATAAGGAACTCCATTGAAATGTAGTAAACCTTCTTCTCTCCGTTGGAAACCTCTGCCACGTCCATAAGGCGTGTTGTCATCTCGAGAAGTACATAGTAGGTCTCCCGGTCGGAGAGCTCTTTAAGTTCCTTGCCGAACTTCTCATCGGCGATCTCCTCAAGCTGTCCCTCCAGGTTAGTAACAAGTACATCCCTTTGCATATTTGTGTGCTTAGACATTGTGTATCTCCTCTCATTGCTAATCCATAGTGATACTATATTAAATATTACTCTGGAAAACGTTTTCTTGAATTCATGTTCTTAGATTACCACAGGAAAACGTTTTCCGCAAGTATTATTTAAATCAATCTTATACAGCACCCAGCTGCATGCGATAGTACTTCTCGTAGAGCCCTCCCTGTTTGATGAGCTCTTTGTGCTTACCTCTTTCCTTTATTCCGTCACCGTCGAGAACAATGATCTCATCGGCTCCAAGAATGGTTGAAAGCCTGTGGGCTATGGTAATAGTGGTTCTTCCCACAGAAAGTTTCTCAAGACTTTCCTGAATATATCTCTCGCTCTCATTATCAAGCGCACTGGTCGCCTCATCAAGGATCAGTATCGGCGGATTCTTAAGGAAAACTCTGGCTATGGCGATCCTTTGCTTCTGACCTCCGGAAAGCCTTGCTCCCCTCTCACCCACCTCGGTGTCAAAGCCGTTTGGAAGAGTTTCGATAAAATCCAGAAGATCTGCATTCTTTGCCGCCTCAACTATCTCTTCCATTGTCGCGTTCTCTTTTCCGTAGGCAATATTCTCTTTTACCGTACCATTGAAAAGATATACATCCTGCTGAACGATACCGATGTAGGACCTCAGCGACTTCTGGGTGACATCTCGTATGTCGGTGCCGTCGATCTTAACACTTCCGCCTGTAACCTCATAGAACCTAGGCAGAAGCGAGCACAGTGTAGTCTTTCCTCCGCCTGAGGGGCCAACGATGGCCACATTTTTACCGGCATCCACATGCAGGTCTATGTGGTTAAGCACCGTTTCTTCTTTTTCATAGGAAAAAGACACATCGCAGTAGTCAATAACTCCCGTGACGTCCGAAAGCTCTTTTGCATCAGGTTTATCAACTATCGTGGGCATGGTATCCATTACCTCGCAGAATCTCTCAAAGCCGGCCATACCCTTCTGAAGCTGCTCCGTAAATTCTACAAGAACGTTTACCGGATTTATGAAAATGTTGATGTAGAGGGCGTAGATTGCAAGGTCCTCGCCGGTCATGCTGCCCTTGGCGATAAAGAATCCGCCGGCCACCAGGACCGTTACAAACATCAGTCCTTCAAAGAAATTGTTACCGGAGAAAAACAGCGCCATCTGCCTGTAGTTGGCCTTCTTTGAATCAAGGAATGCCATGTTGGATCTGTCAAATTTCTTTTTCTCAATATCCTCACCCGTAAAGGACTTAACGACCCTTATGCCTCCGAGGGTATCCTGAAGGGATGAATTGATCCCCGCTATCTTCTTACGGTTGTCGGAAAAAGTTGCTCTCATGCGCTTGTTCTGGCTCACGGCAAATACTGCCATGCAGATCACAACAAAAACAAGGCACAGAGTCATTGGCACATTTATGCGCATCAGCAGTATAAACGAGCCGATTATCTTGATTATTGAGATGAAGATGTTCTCCGGACCGTGGTGCGCAAGCTCCGAAATATCGAAGAGGTCGGAAACCAGTTTACTCATCATCTCGCCGGTGTTGTGCGTGTCATAGTAGGAAAAAGAGAAGGCCTCAAACCTCTCAAAAAGTTCGCCTCTCATACCCGACTCAATCTTTGCTCCCATCATGTGACCCTGGTAGGTTACATAGTATCTGCACAGGAATCTGACAACATACATGGCAATAAGGAGAAATGCTATAAGTCCGAGCCGGCTTAAGATCACGCTGCTCTCTTCAAGAAAAAGAGTGCTCCGCAGGATCCTGAGGAACTGCGGAAAAGTCAGGTCTATGACAGATAAAATGGATGCACACAAAAGATCCATTAAAAACACGCCGATGTATGGCTTATAGTAAGGGATGAATTTCCTTATCAGTTTCATTTAATTATGTCCTCATATTTCATTCTTACCAGAGTATGTGGAAGAATAACTTCTCTTCCCGGCTCGCCCTGCATCAGGCGATTAAGTTCATCCAGGGCTTCTTCGGAAATCTTTACAAAGTCCTGCTTGACCGTATTCATCTGTTTTCCTACATACCCCATCAGTATTATGCCGTCAAATCCGCATACAGGGCGGAATATATCCATATCGATAAGTGCCTTCATGGCGCCGATGGCCATAAGGTCTGATGCGCAGACCACGCAGTGGTGGTTCTTAGCGTACTTCATTGTGATCTCGCGGGCTTTAAGCTCTGAGAATTTGCCGCTGCGTACCGTGAGCTTAAGTTTCTTTTCCGCACAGAGTTTCTTGATGCCCTCAAGTCTCTGGGCTGTCACATAGCCGTTCTCATCTCCGGAGATGTAAAGGACCTTCTTGCACTTATTCTCTGTTATGGTCTTCTTAGCCACGTCATACTGGGCCTGCAGATTATCAACGCTGACGCAGGAGGTACTATCCCCTGTCATGGGTGCGTCGATGACAACCATTTTAAAATGCTCACTCTTGATCAGCTTGTGGACCACTTTGTCCTTGGTGGTAAGGCCATACACTATGATGCCCTTTATGCCCTGGGATTCAAAGTAGCTGGTGACCTCTTCCACTGTCATGTCCTCGATCATGGAGGCAAAGACGGTGATGATATCCAGCTGTAGCTCTTTTGCCCTGTGCACGGCACCTGCGATGTACTGCATGCTGATCTCGTCGCTGGCCTCTGTTTCAAGATTTAATTTGATAAGCAGCGCCACACGTCCCATTTTCTTGGAAGAGAGGCTGGCAGCCACAGCATTTGGCACAAAGCCGAGTCTGTCCACCACTTCCATTACTTTGCTTCTGGTGTTCTCACTGACATTCGGATAATTATTTAAGACCTTGGAGACTGTTGATATGGCAACACCTGCCTCCTTAGCCACGTCTTTAATTGATACCATAGTATCCCCCACCTGACGGATTGTTTTTATGCAGGCTTGGAAAGCGTTTTCCAAGCATAGTTATACTATATGTCCTTATAGTTTTTTTGTCCATAAAATATCTATAAATGTTATAATTATTACTATGAAAAAGACAAAACTTATCATAATTACAATTATATCTGCTCTGATACTCTCAGCCTGCAGCTCTACACCTGTTGCAGGGGAAATAGGTACCGAGCCGACAGCTTTGAAACCTGCTGCCGGAGAAGCTCCTACAGAAAGTGCGGGCTATGATGGCAGCGCGGCAAATGTTCGCGAAGATGACGGCCGGACAGTTGTCGGTATTTCCATGCCCGACAGGCTCCTTGAGCGCTGGAATCACGATGGAAGCTTTTTAAAAGAGAATTTTGAAGATAAAGGCTGCGAAGTCATATTAAAATATGCTAACAACCTGATAGATACCCAGATAAGTGACATTCGCTCCATGATAGACGGCGGAGCAGATCTTTTGGTAATAACCGCTGTAGACGGCGCTGCCCTTTCATCAATCCTTGATAAAGCCAAGTCTCAGGGCATCAAAATAATAGCCTATGACAGGCTTTTGATGAACTCTGATGCGGTTGATTATTATGTTTCCTATGATAACTACAAAGTTGGGGTTTTGCAGGCTGAATATATCATTGCAGCCCTTGGACTTAAGAATTTAAAAGATAGCAGGAATATAGAGTTTGTAACAGGGGATCCCGTAGATAATAACGCAAGGTTCTTTTACCGGGGTGCTATTGATACATTGATGCCATACATTGATATTGGCAGATTAAAAGTCCCATCAGGTCAGCAGGAGTTCTATGAAACCTCCACTGCTCAGTGGTCCACAGATATTGCCCAGCAAAGGCTCCAGATCATCTTAAACTCTTACTATCCGGAGGGTGTTAAGCTGGATGCAGTTCTTTGTGCCAACGACTCAACTGCTCTTGGTGCCACAAGAGCCCTTGAATCCGATTATGTCGGTACAAACAGCGTTGTAGTCACCGGTCAGGATGCAGATGTAGCAAACATTTATAGTATTATCGAGGGAAAGCAGAGCATGACAGTATTCAAAGCCCTCAGGGATGAATCGGTTGTGGCCGTTGCCCTGGGTCTTTCCATACTTGCAGGCAAAGAGCCCGATGGAAAACTGATAATGTCCTCAGACTGGGATTTTGACTGTTCTTATAACACCACGGACTATGACAACGGAAGTAAGGTCGTTACTTCATTCCTGCTAAG
>JAGBMP010000129.1 GCA_017634825.1 Butyrivibrio sp. | reverse complement strand
GGCTTTGAAAGGGGTTCATCATAGCCTATCACAAGGTCTTTTACCTCAAAGAGGAACTTGCCGGGGGTTCTGGCTGTCTTGAAATAAAACTCAGGCTTTGGCTTCTCCTGAATCTTCTCGATGAGGTCCATATTATCAAGCTTCTTCTGCCTTGCCATGGCCATATTTCTTGTGGCAACCCTGGCCTTGTTTCTTGCAACGAAGTCCTTAAGCTCTGCGATCTCCTGCTGCTGTCTGTTGTAAGCAGCTTCTCTCTGCGCCTTCTGGGCCTCATACACTTCCATAAACTTGTCGTAGTCGCCCACATAGCGCTCCAGAGCGTGCGTATAGCCATCCATGTGATAAATAATGTTTACAACGCTGTTGAGGAACGGAATATCATGAGAAATCAGGATAAACGCGTTCTCGTACTCCTGAAGGTATCTGGTGAGCCACACGATGTGTTCGGCATCCAGATAGTTTGTAGGCTCGTCCAAAAGCAATATATCGGGTTTTTGTAAAAGAAGCTTCGCAAGCAGTATCTTTGTTCTCTGTCCACCGGAAAGTTCGGTAACATCCCTGTCAAGGCCCAGCTCCAAAAATCCGAGAGCCCTTGAAACCTCTTCAATCTTTGAATCTATCAGGTAAAAATCGTGATTGGTAAGAAGGTCCTGGATGGTTCCAAGCTCCTCCATGTATTCCTCAAGCTCTTTTTCATCTGCCTCACCCATGGCATCGCAGATCTCGTTCATCCTGCGCTCCATTTCAAAGAGCTCGTCATAGGCTGAAGATAGCACATCCTTAATGGTCATGCCCTGTTTTAAGACCGCATGCTGATCAAGGTAGCCCACCTTCACGTTCTTGGCCCATTCAATTTTACCTGCGTCAGGCATAAGCTGACCGGTTATGATGTTCATAAAAGTTGACTTTCCCTCGCCGTTGGCGCCCACAAGGCCGATGTGTTCGCCCTTTAGGAGCCTGAAGGAAACGTCATCGAAGATAGCTCTGTCACCAAAACCGTGGGTCAGATGCTCAACATTTAAAATACTCATAGTAATGCACACTCCACTTCTATATTTGTGTAATCAAAGTTTAGTCTCTTAGCACCTCTGAAATTCTCCATGACCACTTCACAGAGCTGGGTGTCGAACTTAAGCGATCTCACCTCGTCCAGCACCTCTCTCTTTTCGTTGTGGTCATTGGTGCCCAGAACAAACATGTCGTAGGACCCTGAAACCTCATTTCTTATGTGATTCAGAAATGTTCTGTAATAGTCGCACTTGTATTCCTCGGCCAGAAAGAATGAGAGAAAGGCAAATTTTATCTCAGTTCCTTCCGGGGGTATCCTCACATAGCCAAGCCTTGAAATAATCGGGTTAAAAGCTCGCAAAAGGGCCACTTTCCCGGAATACTCTTCAACTACATACTGCTTGGTATCAGATCTGTCCCACAGAGCGCCAAGAGCTTTTATATTACCATCCCTGTGAAGAATATAAAAGTCTTTAGCCTCAGGAACCCTCTCCCCGCCAAGACTGTCAATGACAGGGAAAAGACTCTTTGCCCCTCCCCAGGTCTTAAGAAACGCCAGAATATCTGTGCTGTCAGCCTCCGTTGCCCTTCTGAATTTAAGATCCGCGCAGGTATTTCTTACAGGCGCTGTGGGGCTTATTATGTAGGTCCTGTAGCCGTCCATATCTACTGCATAGGGAAGCTTTGGCCTTTCTTTTTTGAGCATCTTAAGGACATCCGTATTTTCTTTTACCACGGAGCAGAAATATACGGATGAATCAAGCGGATCGTACATCTTATCAAAGGCCTCTATCCAGTTGATACGGCTCTTTAAATCATGAAGGCGCTTCATATTCGTTACATAACATGCGTTATGCTTATTCCCTGCAACATACGAATTTCTGGGGATTCCGGCGATAGTACCCACGATTTCTCCGTCGCATTTAAATATCCCCACAACACTCTTGTCACTCTCCTTCATAAAGGAGGAATAGGGATTCGGACGCCTTGTATAAAGAAGCCTTATCTCGCCCCGGGCAATATCACTCTCCATGATCTTTAAGATTCCTGCTCCGTCTTCACTTTTGGCAAAGGAAAAGACATTGCTCATTTCTTGGCCTCCTCCAGATTTTCGCCCACGGGAATGCCAATCCTCTGATCAACCTCAAAGTGGAAGAGGATGTTTATGTACCAGTAAGCAAAGTTGATAAGAAGCTTTTTGGTGCGCCTAAAGCAGGTAACTCCTCTTTGTACTATGGACCTGAACTCAAAGAATCTGGTCTTATACTTCCTGCAAAGAGCCCTGAGTTCCTCTGCAGTTACGTTTTTGGGGACAAAAGAGATTGTTCCGAAGGTATACCCTTCCTGGAGCCACCATTTGTCGCAGATAAGCCTTCCTTCCTCCTGAAAAGTCTTATAGGTAGGCGTATTGGGGAAGGTCAGAAGGTGATTAAAGGCTATAACAAAGAACTGATGCTTCATGGCAAATTTCAGAGTCTGTATAAAGCTCTCCTCTGTGTCCTCGTCAAAGCCAAATACGAAGGAGGCATAAATACTGATGCCCACCTCGTGTATCTTCTCGATGAGCTCATCTCTCTCGCCCAGCCTTGCTGTCCACTCTTTGTTCATCTGCTTTAAGTTTCCGCTGTTAATGGACTCAAAGCCTATCAGCACCATTTCACACCCGCTCTCCTTCATCAGGCGCAGGGTTTCGTCGTCCTTTGCGATATCAAGTGTTATCTGTGTAGTCCAGGTCACATGCAGCTTTTTAATCTCTGTAAAGAGCTCTCTTGCAAATTCTTTGTTGGAAAAAATACTGTCATCCACGAGAAAATAGAGCTTGTGTTTGCAGGATTTCATCTCTGCAATGATATCTGCAACATCCCTGTGGATGTATTTGGAATCGTAGTATTTTGCAATGGAGCAGAACTCGCAGTTGTGGAAACATCCTCGTCCTGTCTCAACCAGTGAAACAGGCAGATATTTCTTTTGCTGCTTCCTGTAGATACTCCTGTCTGCCATCTTGTAGTCTATGCAGGGTTTTCCCACATACTGTTTCTGCAGATTTCCGCTCTTTAAGTCCTCAAGGAGCCTGTTTATATTCTCTCCGCAGTTGTTGATCATTATTGCGTCGCAGTGCTGCGCAGCTTCATCGGGCACAAGGGTCACGTGATAGCCGCCCATGACCACCTTTTTGCCGCGCTTTCTAAACTGCTCGGATATGTAATAAGCCCTCTTTGCTGTGTAGGTTTCAACGGTGATCAGCACAACATCCGTGTCGGTATCATAGTTTATGCTCTCGATCCTGTCGTCATAAAACTCTCTTTCGCAGTCTGCAGGAAGGAGCGAGCTGAGAACAGCTATTGTAAGGGGCTCCATGAGCCAGGATTTTAAGTATTTTTCATTGGTTTTCTTGCCGATGGCCGGCAGGATCAAGGTTACCTTCAAGTTTTCTCTCCTCTTCGTCCTTCTCAAGACATCCAAATGTCATGCCCTGCTTCTCAAATACCTCTTTTCTGAATACCGGATTGTAAATTATGTAAGTAAAGAACCTTACCGGTCCTCGCAGGTTTGTTCTTGGTTCAAAGAGCCTGTACAGGACAGATCCCAGGCTGTTGAAGTCCCTTCTGCAGTTAAATCCCGCCTCTGTAAGCTCATCCGGAGTCATGTTCTTTGGAATAAACGCTGTGTAATTGAACTTGTACTGAGGATGAAGCCACCATTTTCCATCATACAGAAGTCGCCCCTGACTCTTAAGCTCGTCGTAAAGAGGCGTTCCGGGATATGGCATCAGGATATTATAGGCAGCGAAGGTGAATTTATTGCGCCTTGCAAACTCGTATGTTGCCCTGATGGACTCCAGAGTATCGGTATCATGTCCTATAGTAAACGCCGCCCAGGTCTGCAGTCCGTAATGCCTTAGCTTCTCTATGGCTTCCTTGTAGTTATCAGCCACAAACTTGCGATTTACGCCCTTTCGCATGTTCTCTATGCTCTCGGGCTTTATGGACTCAAATCCTATTACAAGTCCCAGGCATCCGCTCTTTACCATGAGTTTCATGAGTTCCTCATCATCGAGCATATCTATGCTTCCCTGGCTGACCCACCGGATCTTCAGTGGAATAAGGGCCCTGAACAGCTCTTTTGCCCTGGCCTTATTGGCCACGATGTTGTCATCTACGAAAAAGAGAAGCTTCCTCTTCTGCGACTTAATCTCTGCCACCACTTCGTCAATGTCTCTGGTGTAATGATGCTGCTCGAAATATACGCTGCTGGCGCAGTATTTGCAGTTAAAGCCGCATCCGCGCGAGAATTGCAAAAGAGATATTGGCATGTACTTCTTGCCTTCATAAATGCTGCGCCTGGTCATGATTCCCTTTTGTGGCACCTTTGGCGCTGTGCATATGTACCTCTCCTTAAGGTCTCCTCTCCTTAAGTCTTCGATCATGTTGCCCCACTGGCTCTCAGCGTCTCCGATCATGATGGAATCCGCATGTTCTATGGCCTCTTCCGGCAGGAGCTTGATGTGGATGCCTCCCATGATGACCTTGACGCCCCTTTTTCTGTACTCATCGGCAATTTCATAGGATCTGCGCGCCGTGAAGGTCTCGACGGTGATTGCCACCAGATCGGTCTTTTCCTCATAGGGAATCGGCTCAAGCCTGTCGTCGTACATGACTACTTCTATATCTTCCGGAGTAAGAGCCGCCAGAATTCCCAGCTGCAAAGGCTCCATGCTGGCATTGTCCACATACAGGCTGTGCTCTCTTCTCCCAATATTTGGTTTTATCAGAGTTATCTTCATAAACTTTCGCCTTGTTTTCTGTGTATTTCGCTGCGGGATATGAGGTTGATGGCAAGGAACACAGACATGTTCAGAAGCGTCCTGTGGTTTACCCTCTCTCCCATCATTCTCTTAAATATATTTCGATAGGTGTTAAAGCTAAATCTTGCGTTTCTGCAGCCGTCTTTAAGCTCATCGGGGCTCATGCCCTTGGGGAAATACATGGCATCGCCGTATCTGTAGCCGGGATCCAGCCACCATTTTTCAAATCTAAGGCGCCCTTCGCCTTTCATTCTCTCAAATAAAGGAGTCCCCGGCAGTATCATAAGAGGATTGAAATTTGCTATGGCAAGATTGTTTTTTACAGCAAATTCATAGGTATCCCTGATGGAATCTGCCGTGTCATAGTCATAACCCAGCACAAACATTCCATAGATCATTATGTTGTACTTATAGATATTCTTTATGGCCTCCTCCAAGTGCGCGATGTTCCCTGACTTTTCGCCACCTCTCAAGATGCCTAGATTGGCACTCTTTTTCATAATCTCAAGATTGTTCTCATTAAGGGATTCAAAGCCGATCAGCACCATAAAGCAGCCCGACTCGTACATCTCTTTTAAAAGTTCATCCCTGAAGGCGATCTCTAAACTTATCTGACAGGCCCACTTCTTCTTAAGAGGCTTTATTGCCCTGAACAGCTCTATGGCGCTCTCCTCGTTTAAAAAGAGATTGTCATCTATGAAAAACAGCAACTTTTCTTTGCACTCGCTGATCTCTTTTACCACGTTTTCGATGTCTTTTTGCCTGACTCCACCGGGGTAGAGGCTCTTTATTGAACAGAAGTCGCAGTTAAACTTACAGCCCCTTGATGCCTGGACCATCGCCAGTGGCAGATACTTTTTGCCCTCATAACAGGAGGAGTTGGGATTGACATAGGACATGACACACTTGTTTTCCGACTGATAGACGCGCTTTGCGGGCTTTAAGCCATTTTCTTCCACGTCCTTTATTAACTCTCCCCAGGTCTCCTCAGCATCGCCCTTTAGGACTACGTCCGCATGCAAAAGAGCTTCTTCCTCAAGCGCAGTCGGGTGAAAACCGCCCATGACTATGAGGTTATCATCTCTCTTGTACTTATCTGCCAGTTCATAGGCGTGTCTGGCTGCAAAGGTCTCAACCGAAAAGGCGATAATATCGGCATCCAGAGCCTTCGGAACGTTCTCTATTCGCTCATCGTAGAAAACAAGCTCGTGCTCCTTGGGTGTCATCCTCTCAATCACAGCAAAAACCAGGGGCTTAAGAGCATCCTTCCCCTTGCTGTACATCATATTTACTTTGATGAATGCGATCTTCATCCGTTTTGTCTATCCTTCCATACCAAGGAATTTGAATCCGAGATTTGCGCCAAAGGCGATTATCCTGGCGGATATTCCCTTTGATGTCACCCTTTTTATTCTCTTGAAGATATTATTGTAGGAATAGGTCTCTTTCCAGACATATCTGTATATCTGCTCGAGTCTCTCAGGGCTCATGTTCTCCGGCTTAAATACTGCTTTGTGCTGGGTGTAGTCTGCCCAGTTGGTGGTAATTATCCTGCCCGATGCCTCAAGCTCTTTATACAGCCCTGTTCCCGGCACCGGAGTCAGGATTGAAAATCTTGCAAGATTAACCCCCAGATAGTCCACCTGTCTCGGAAGGTTCATGAGGTCTTCCTCCGTATCTCCGTCCATTCCGAGTACGAAACAGCCGTTTACCATGATCCCGTGCTTCTGGAGATTCTGCACAGCTTCCTTGTATCTCTCGGGCTTATTAAAACCTTTCCTGACTTTATTAAGCGTCTGCTGGTTTACGGACTCAAGTCCCACCAGCAGTCCGTTACAGCCGCTCTTCTCGGCAAGTGCAAGCAGCTCTTCATCAAACCCGACATCTATGGTGGCGCTTCCGACCCACCTTATCTTGAGCCCCATCAGTTCTTTCATCAGTTTTATTGAATAATCCCTGTTTCCAAAAAAATTCGGGTCAAAAAACACGATTATCCTGCTCTTTAAGCTCTTTATCTCTCTTATAACATCCTCAATGGGCCTTGCAGTAGTTTCGCCCCACATCTGGCTGATGACACAGTAGCTGCATCTGTTTGGACATCCGGGATTGGCTAGCACCGGCGGGTACTTGAGGTATTTCTTGTTGGATATCTTGGACCTGTCGGGAGACGGGATGTCTTTTCCCATAATACAGCTTCCCTCGTAGGTATCACGGGGATTTCCTGCCAAAAAGTCATCAAGGAACTTTGGCACCGTATACTCTCCGGGGCCGATAAAAACAGTGTCCGCGTGCTGAAGGACTTCTTGCCGGCAGTAGGTCACATGATACCCGCCAATGCAGACATACGCTCCCATTTCCCTGAATTTATCCGCAATCTCATAAGCTCTTACCACAGTTGGCGTTGTTGCCGTTATCATGACAAGGTCGTAGGAATTATCAAACCTTACCCTGCCGGATATCTCATCAACAGTATCAATAACCCAGTCGGGATGCACTTTTTCAATTATTGCTGCCAAAGTGCCGAGCGTTAGGGGCGGATAGGTAAACAGGTTTGAAAACCTGCTCCTGTAGCTCATGTCGGTACTGTGCCAGGGCAAAACAAGTAATACTTTCATCTAAATTCCTTTTTTATGCACTTAAGGTACGTCCGGAATATCCGAGTTGTCGATCATGACTGCCTCGTCATAATCCCCGAACTTCTTGGCGTACTTGCGATATCCGATGTTTGCGATCATATAAATGAAGAGCCAGCGATGCACTCTTTTAAAATCAAAGCGCTTAAATATGGCCTTCCAGGAATAGCACATCTTCCAGGCCCGCTCGATTCCCTCAAGGAGCTCTGCTTTGGTCATCTGCGCCGGCTTGTAGACAACGTGTTCAACGTCGTACAACGCCCAATTTCGCTCCGTTATCCTTCCCTGGGCTTCCAGTTCGTTGTAAAAGCTTGTGCCCGGAAATGGCGTGATAATCGAGAATCTGGGAAGGTCAATTTTGGCATCCAGGCACAGCTGCGCAGTTCTGTCAAAGACGTCTTTTCCGTCCTCATCACTTCCGAAGGCAAAGCAGCCCATGACCAGGATGTTGTGCTCATGAAGCTTGTCCATAAGCCATTTATAGTCATCCACTCTGTTGACATTCTTGTTGATCTCACTCTGAGTTTCCTGATTTACGGACTCAAACCCAAGGAGCAGTCCCTTACAGCCGCTCTTTTCAAAGATCTCTATCAGATCGTCACACCTTCCTATGGCCGTGGTCGTAAGGCCAAACCACCATTTTTTCAGTGGGATCATGGCCGTGAAAAGCTCTTTTGCGTAATTCACGTCTGCGATCAGGTTAACATCGGGAAAAATCACGAACTTACCCTTAAAAGTCTTGATCTCGCCTATAACATCCTGCACCGGCCGGGTTAAGACGTGCTGACCAAAAGCCGCCGGATAGGCACAGAATGAGCAGGAATGATTGCACCCCCTTACGCATTCAACAGTGTTTAAGGTGATGTATCTGTCTTTTTTCAAAAGATCTTTTCGAGGAATGGGGCGACCGGCTATGGACGGACATCCTCCTTCATCCCGGTAGAACGGCTTTAGGCAGCCCTTTGAAACATCCTCTATGGCCTGCTTAAAGGTTCTGTCACCAAGACCCACCAAAACAGAATCCGCATGCGCCTTGGCTTCCTCAGGCATAAGCGTCGGATGAACACCGCCTATGAGTACCGGAATACCGCGGCTTCTGAAGTAGTCCGCATATTTGTAGCTGCGCTCAGCAGTACCGGTGATGCTGGTGATAGCCACCACATCCGCTTGAAGATCAAGAGGGATCGGCTCTGCCGTCTCGTCATAAATGACCACATCATCATCCGGAAGGTACGCAGCAAGGAGCGCCAGGGTAATTGGCGCATAATGAAGGTTCTTGTGGAACATTCCGTTATATCTGTGCATTGCACCTGCAGGTGCCAGTAACGCTACTCTCATTCTTTCTCCCATCAGACAGAAATCAGTGACCCTACGGCCATTACGATGTACATTGCAAATACGATTACTACCGACGCTCTTGAAGCCTCTATGGGCGTCAGGATGGATATCTTTTGCCCCCTGACGGATATCAGATAGGTGGGGATGACCATCAGGGATATGATCACTGCCACAGCGCCTCCTGCCAGCTTCATATATTCCATGAAGCCGTTTGATAAAAGAAATGTCAGTAGAAGCGCAGGGACAGTGGCCAGAATAAAGCTAAGTCCAAAGGTCCTTTTGGTCTGATTTGAAATAATTTCAGTAGTGGCAAATCCAATAGACCAGTAGGATGTGAACATGGCAAGGATTATGAACACAGAGCCCAAAATGCGGATTATTCCGCCAACTGCATCAGCCCAACCGACTATGGCCACCTTCGTCACCTCTTTTGATGTGATTATGGTGCAGAAGGTTATGACCGCCGATAAGACCAGGTTCATGAAAAGCCCGAGATATATGGACTTTCTGACCTTTACCGCATCATGCTCCAGGCACTCAATGACCTGAGGAACAGCAAATATCGCCGAAAAAGAGAACATGATCATGCTGTATGTGGCTGCAAGGCGCAAAAGACCTGCAGTATCAAATCCTATGGACTCAATTGCCATAGAAGGGTTTATATTCCTGAACGAAAAAAACAGCGCAATGAAGAGAATTACAGCCATTATGCTGACCGTTACGTTTTCTCCTATTGCAACGGCTCTAAGACCCAGAAGAACAACAACCGCTGCCAGGACGAAAAACACGGTGCCAAGGAGCTTTTCCGATACGCCTGGCAAAAAATCGGCCATAATAGCGGATGCTCCCGTTATATAAGCTGCAAGGTTTGTCTCAAGCACCACTATCATGATGATAAAGAAGGCTATCTTGAAGACATTTTTAAACCTGCCTCTGAACAGATAGACATTGAAAGCGCCGAGAATATCAGATGTCTCACCCATTGTCAGCATGATCTGGGCAATCATCAGATGAAGCAGCGCACTGATAATATATGCTGTTAAAAAAGCTATAACCCCGCCCGCTAAGCCTACCTTGGATACAAAATACGGAATGGCCATGACTCCGCTTCCGATCCCGTTTCCGGCCACTATGGCTGCGGCTGTAAATACCGTCTTTTTCTTCATTGGCACAGTCTCCTTATTATATTTTATCATCCATTAGTAAATTATTGTTAATTCTGTGCCTGTGGTTTAAGATAAGTGTATGCAAAACTTACTATTGCTCATATTTCCAATACTTCTTTTTGTTATAACCTTTTATTGTGCGACACTTTCAAAAAAAGGTCTAATTTCCGACACTTTTCTTGACCTTGATCAGAGCAAGAACATTCAGGCCTTTGCCTGCTTAGCGATAATCATTCACCATGTCACCCAGCAGATATCGGTTTACGGAATGCGTCCCAAGGGCCCGATCACGCTCTTTAGCTATATCGGGTACCTTTTTACTGCCCTGTTTTTCTTCTTTTCAGGGTACGGTCTGATGACCAGCCTAAATTCCAAGCCGGATTATTTAAAGAGCTTTTTGAAAAAAAGGCTTCCAGCGGTGCTTGTACCATTCTGGCTTATCAACATCCTGGGTGTGATCCTGATTTCGTTCCTTCCCGGGCCAAAGTTTACTGCCGGTGAAATTGTCAGCAGCATACTAGGAATCACTCTGATAAACGGCAATGGTTGGTACATAATCGAAATTGTTATTCTGTACATATGCTTTTATCTGCTCTTTAGGTTTTTGAAAAACCGCAAGCTGGCAACAGCTCTTCTGTGCATCATAACTGTCTTTATAATCGTATATAGCTTTTTTCAGGGCTATGATCCCAAAGAAGCCAAAGCTCACTGGTTTAGCGGTGAGTGGTGGTACAATTCCACCATTACCTTCGCCTTTGGCGTGCTGTTTGCAGGTTTTAAGGACAGATTCTCAGCTTTTTGCATAAAACATTACAGGATGATGCTTACTCTTTTTGCTGCCCTGAGCATAATCTTTATCTATTTAAGCATATTTGCCCAGAATAAGCTGGGCTATTACCACGAGCCGGTGCGCCACGGAATGCGGGATGCAGCCATAACACTCGTTATCCAAAGTGTCTCTGCTCTCATCTTTACAGCCTTCATCCTGCTACTCAATATGCGCCTGTCCATAGGCAACAGAGCCCTGTCATTTATCCGCAATATGAGCCTTGAGCTATTCCTTATTCACGGCTATTTTGTCGATCAGATATTTGGTTCACGCGAGCTTGGCGACTTTGTCCGTTATGCGGTTGTAATTATCTGCAGTATCATATGTGCTGCTCTAATTTCGCCTTGCTTGAAATTCCTTGTCAAAAAGATCACGGCTCTTTTAAATACTCAAAGGATTAAAAATAATACTCTTGAAAGCGCCATGGCTGAAAAGAAAAGAGCAAAGAGGCTTATGATTATCGGCACAGTTATCGGCGTTTTTGCAATTGCAGCTGTTATTTATTTTGCTATTGGGAGACCAATAGTTCTCAAAAACGAGCACTCAAAGGAACTGGCAGATCTTAAGAGCGCATCAGTCGGGGATACAGTCGAATGGGGCCACATAGATATGGTCTCATCCACTCCCGGAAAAGAGCACATCACCTGGATAGTCCTTGAGAAAAACAATCACAGCGTTCTGTTGATATCC
>JAGBMP010000022.1 GCA_017634825.1 Butyrivibrio sp. | reverse complement strand
GTCATTTCCTTTTTTATTTCTGACACAGAATAGTTGGCAAAAGGTGTTTCGGAGAATATGAATGTTAAAAAAGCTGCTGTCTATATTAAAGAAAAGATAAATAAGAACGGATTCACCTTTGCAGAGATGCTTTTTGCGGTCTTTATACTGGGGATTGCAACAGGTCTTATGGCGCAGACTGTTGGTGTCGCATTTAATAATTTTGAGAAGATAACCAAAAAGTCAGAGGCCCAGATGCTATGCAGCGTCCTTGTGGCATCTGTTCAGGATGAGCTTTTGTACGCAAAAAATATTAAAGCCGGAACGGTACCGGAGTATTTCAGCTCATCGAGAGATATGGGAGAGTCCTGTAAAATTGTTGCTGCAACTTATTCGGGGTCAGATTCCGCCGATGCCTATTCGGGGGCGTCGACTAATGGTGAGCTGTGTGTTTATTCAGATTACTCAGCTTCCGGTGAATCGGCCGATACGGATTCTGTCAAATACTACCCACTGGTAGCCCATGCCTCATACGCATCACAGAACAGAGTTGGAGTTAATACACATTCCGACTATCTGACATCAAGTATTGATTACAGTTGGGATGGGAAAAAAATTTCATGTAAGTCTTAAGGTTCTTGATGGCAAGGACAGCACTACTGTACTGTCTTAGGCAGAATTCTATGTTGTTCCTGTCAATAATACAACAATTGAGCCGTAGTAAAGATCAGGGCGATACTGCTAAAACCAATCTTGCATACGGTCAGGCGATAGTTTTCCAATGACTGACTTCATAACCGGATGCAAGATTGGTTTTAGCGTTATTTAATAATTATTCACAACGAAATATTATATAATTATTTATGTCAGTTATTGTACAGTTAAATTCTGTTTTCATGGCTAAAGGAGATAATTATATGACCCCTGACCAGTATGCAAGATCAAACAAAAAAGTATTTCAGATCAACCTTATTATTGCCTTTACTGCGCTTTTAATGGTAGTGCTGGATGCTGCAACACACGGAATGAGCCTGGGGCTTGTCATCGAGATTGTCGCTGTCCTGGCAGGTGTGCTGCAGATGACGGTTGGATTTATCAAATTCAGAGAGACCAGGTTTGGCGCAGTGGTCATTCTGGGAGGTCCGACTCTTTACTATATCATTATCATGATAATACAAAATGATATGATTTTTTATGCATTCGCGATACCGGTAATGCTGTCGTGTATTCTTTATCTGGACTTAAGGCTCTATGTGGTGGGACAGATGACTATGACCATAGGCGGACTTATTGTCCTGGTCAGAAATCTTATTGCTACAGGTTCGATACCCAGGGACCATTTTGTGGCCGGTTTCATAATCATTCTTGCGGGAATTGCCGGAATAGAGTCGCTTAAGATGAGGCGGACCCTGGTAAGAGAGGACGACGAGGCCATCAAGAAAGGGCAGGAGACCCAGGAAAAGACCCGTATCCAGATGGTGGAGATCGCCAAGGAAATTACGGGGCTGTTTGATGAGGCCCATGGGGAAGTCGATGAGTTAAAGAGCATCATAGGAAGAAACCACGATGGCATGAGGGAAATTGCGGGCAGCACAGGAAATACCGCAGCTGCCGTGACAGAGCAGTCACATCAGATAGCAGATATCCATGAGCAGACGGAAGTGGCTGATGCCAAGAGAAATCAGATGGTTGAGATGTCCGAGAGCACGCAGAAAGCCGTTATTGATGGGACTAAGGTCATCGACCAGCTCAAGGACAAGACCGCAAATGTTGTTGAGATGAGTGATAAGACGGTGGCATCCACAAAAGCTGTCACTGAGAAGGTCGAAAAGGTTGAGAAGATTGTCGGTTCCATCATATCGATATCAAAGCAGACCAATCTTCTTGCGCTCAATGCTTCAATTGAGGCAGCGCGTGCGGGAGAAGCCGGGAAAGGTTTCGTTGTGGTTGCCGATGAGATAAGGCAGCTGTCGGAGCAGACCAGCAGTGCTTCAAATCAGATCACCAGCATCATGCAGGAGCTTTCCGCTGATGTTCAGAATGCGGTAGACTCTACCAATGCGGCAGCTGAGTCTGTCAAAGCTCAGGACATTCTTATCAGAGAGACCGCAGATACTTTTGAAGAGATCGGGGAGAACGTTGGAAACCTTATAGGAAGATTTAATGATATCGGTACTTCCATAGAAGCTATAGGAAGAAGTGCAACGGAGATCAATAATAATATTGCGAGCCTCGCCGCCACAAGTGAGGAGGTGGCATCTTTGTCAAGTATGGGCGAAGAGGGAGCAAGGACAGCGGTGGAGAAATTTGATGAGTTTGATATTCTGCTGAAGGGGATATATGATCAGGCGCAGAGGCTGAAATGATATAACGCAACCGGAAAGCAGAGAGGTAAACATATGGCTTCAAAGAATCAGGTTCTGGAAAAATTATTCTTTAAACTTCTTCCCGTTCAGATCTTAATATTTGGCATGAATTCCATAAATTCCATCGTCGACGGAACCATTGCCGGTCGCTATATTGATGGAAAGACTGTCGGCGTAATAGGTCTGTTTTTTGCCGTAGTTGGAATTGTTTCAGCTATCAGCTCCGTAATACTGGGCGGAGGAACGGTTTTAAGCGGCCGTTACATCGGAGCGGGAGACCTTGAAAAGACCAGAGGCATCTTTTCCCTGTGCCTGACACTTGCCTTTTTCATAGGCTCTTTGATATCGGTTATATGCTTCGTTTTCCCCGGAGAAGTTGCTGTTTTCTGTGGCGCCGATGAATCCCTAAAGGCCAGTGTAATGCAGTACTCAAGGGGTTATTCCTTCGGTATCATTCCCATGTTCCTCTCTCAGCAACTTGCTTCCTATCTTCAGCTTGAAAGCCAGAGCCGGAGAAACTATATCGGTGTCGGTGCCATGATCTTTTTCAACATCACACTTGATATATTCTTTGTGACAGTTCTAAGGCTCGATGTACTTGGTCTTGCTTATGCGACCAGCGCCTGCAACTGGATCTATTTCCTTGTACTGCTTCCTTACTTCATCGCAGGTAAAGCTCAGATGAAATTCAGCATCAGTAATATCCTTTGGGAAAAGACCTTTGACCTGATAAAGATAGGCAGTCCCGGAGCCCTTCTTCAGTTCTGTCTTGCCATGAGAGACTTGACCCTCAACAGAGTCATTCTTCGTTACGGAGGAGAGGTCGGACTTTCCTCAAGAGCTTCCATGGGTATGGTCGGAGGGTTCTTTGTAGCCCTTGGCGTAGGCGGAGGAACAGTCATAAGGATGCTTGCCAGTGTCTATGTAGGTGAAGAGGACAAGGATTCAATAAAAAGTCTTATAAAGCTAGCACTTACCAAGATGATGGCTATGATGTTTGCACTGATGGTCTTCATGGTGCTGATCGCAGGTCCAATGGCCACCATATTCTTCCCGGACAAAACCTCTGAAGTCTACATACTTACAAAGCAGCAGTTCATGATTTATGCTCTTGCTCTTCCGTTGATCCTTGTGGTGCAGATCCAGACCAATTACCTGCAGGCAACCGGAAACAATATCGCAGTGCACATATCTTCAGTTGTCGATGGATATTTCAGCGTAGTTATCCCATCACTGATTCTTGCACCTGTCATGGGCGCTCTTGGTGTATGGTGGGCAACTCCCATAGGTATCGTGATAACCGCACTAGTTTACCCCATCTACGCCTGCTTTTATTGGAAACATATTCCGAAAAATGTTGATGAATGGCTGCTGTTTAGAAACAGCTTTGGTGTAAAGGATGAAGACAGGCTGTGTATTAACGTAAACAGCATGAGTGATGTCATCGGCTCCTCGGAGCAGATCCAGAATTTTGTAACATCTAAGGGATATGCAAAAAGAACTGCCTACTTCTCTTCACTTGCCATGGAAGAGATGTCGGGTAATATCGTAAATCACGGTTTTAATGCGGATAACAAAGACCACAATATGGATGTAAGAGTTGTCTCAAAGAAAGACGGGATCATGCTCAGAATAAAGGATGACTGCAAGCCCTTTGACCCCGTGGGAATGAACAGACTTCTCAATCCCGAGGATCCTTCCAAAAACATCGGTATCCGGATGGTATCAAAGATTGCAGATGAATTCTCATATCAGAATATGCTTGGACTTAATGTACTTACGATAAAAATCAAATAGCAAAGGCAAAAAATAAGCCCTAACATGGACTTCTCTACCATGTTAGGGCTGTATTAATGTTCTTTGGATTTTTCATTGGTCTCGATGTTGTTGTCTTTAGTCTTGCTCTCTACATCTCCTAAAAGAAGTGGTGCGCAAACCTCTCCTCCAACAGTTATAACCCATGTCTTAGTATTCATTATTCATACCTCCTCACACATAAAAAAACGTACATAAAAAATAGTACACCATTTGGTGTACTATTTTTATTAAAAAACTATTAAATTTCTTATACGTTTATAAACTTCCTTGTACTGTCACTCAGCTTACTTGTTACCTGGTTGTTGTTGTCCATAGCATCGCCAATCTCCTGAATCTCTCCAACGATCTCTGTGGAGTTGGAAGCTGAAAGACTGATGGCCTGTGTTGACTCCTCAACGGAATCGGTAATTGTAAGGATGGAGTCTGCCATGCTGTGCATTGTGTTATCAAGAGAGTCTGCCTTCTCGGTGAAGCCTTCAAGGATCTCGTTCATGATACCTGCTGTGCTCTCGTATTTCTCTCCTGTTTCAACGAATGCTTCATAATCTGCAATAACCGTGTTGTTGATGAAGTCTACAACCTCGATGGCGTTATTTGAAAGCTCTTTAACTGCCTGTGTAACGTTCTCACTGATGGTCTGAATATTTCCGGCTGTCTGTCTGCTGTTATCAGCCAGTGCGCTGATCTCCTGAGCAACTACCGCAAAGCCCTTACCTGCTTCACCTGCTCTTGCAGCCTCAATGCTGGCATTAAGTGCAAGAAGGTTTGTCTGGGATGCAATATCAAGGATAACCTTGGTAAGTTCGCCGATCTGATTAACCTGTTCACTTTCTTTTACTGACTCATCAAGGGTCTTACTAAGGGCCTCAACTCTGGCACCTGTATTCTCTTTCTTCTGCATTGCCTCATTCTTGATTGTATCTGCTTCCTTCTGGATCTCGCTTGCACGCTCTTTTCCTGAAGCAACCTCGTCGTTGATGCTCTCAACCGCATCTCTTACGTCATTAAGCTGTTCCTTGATATGAGAAGCTGTAGTTGACACATTGTCCATACTTGCTGAGAGCTCCTCAAGAGCTGCGGATGTATTGGTGATATTATCGTTAGCCAGTGCGATCTGTGAGGTCATCTTGTCTGCTGAATCTGTAAGGATAAGTGTTCCGTTCTTAACATCCTTCATTACACCCTGGAGTGTTTCTATGAACTCATTTACACCGTCTCTGATAAATACAAGCTCGTTTCCTGTCTTAACATTTATTCTTGCTGTCAGGTCGCCTTTTCCGGCATTTATATCATCGATGATTCCCTGAACCGAATCGGAAATCTTAAGAATAACTTTTGTAATGAGTACAAAGGATACATATAAGTTGAGCAAAAGACATACGATAAACACACCCATTCCAACCACATTCATGACTGTGATCTTACTTCTTGACTGTGCCATAAATGCAACAACATTGCCCTGAAGTGCCTCAATAGATGAATCGAGGGTCTCCAGTCCGGCCTTAACGCCTTCCATGTTGGTGACATACTCACCTGTGAGAATTCCTGATGCAGTTTGACCATCTCCAGTGGTCATCATGATGTTATATACTTCATCAACATTTGCAATAAGAGCTGCAGCAGAAGTTTCAAGCTGCTTTGTTGCATTGGTATCGCCATACATGGCAAATTCATCACCAATTTCCTTTACCAGAGTATTTACTTCTGTCTCATACGCTTTAAGATTGGTTCCGACATTCTGTTTTTCAGCATCTCCGTAATACTGCCAAAGTCCCAAAGCACTCTGAATCGTTCCATCAATCTTGGCAAGATCTTCCTTAACTGTTCCTTCTTTATGGACCAGCTCGGTTACTCCTTTTATGATGCTCTGAGCACTGTCAGACATGGATGATATTCCATCATTGACAACATAGCTGACAACATTAAATACTACCAGCATCAGAATATTGAAGAACAAAATCTGAACCGGAATTGATTTAAAAAACGGGATTTTTCCCCTTCTCTCATTAACCGACCTTGACATAACTATTCTCCTTTCAACATTACAAAAAAGCCTGTAAATACATTATACAACTAATTTTTGTTCATTTTTACGTTTAATATTTTTTTTATAAAAACGAATAAAAAAACAGACAGCCCTGTGGCTGTCTGCAATAGAATTTCAAAATGTCATGCTATGGCATCTTTCATGCTCTTAACATATTCTCCCACATACTTTGGAGAGTCTTTGCCATACTTCTCGATTATCTTGATAATAGCGCTTCCGACAATGGCTCCGTCTGAAATATCTGCCATCTTCTTAGCCTGCTCAGGCCTGGAGATTCCAAAACCGATGGCACAGGGAACATCCGTATTCTCTCTTATGGCTTTTACTATGCTCTCAAGATCGGTCTTGATCTCGGACCTGGTTCCTGTAACTCCAAGACTTGAAACCACGTATATGAATCCCTCAGCGTCTTTTGCTATCCTGGCTATCCTGTTCTCCGAAGTAGGTGCGATAAGTGAGATAAGATCCACACCGTATTTGGCACATACAGGATGGAACTCCTCCTTCTCCTCATAGGGAAGATCCGGAAGGATAATGCCGTCTATTCCGATCTCACTGCAGGTCTTAATAAATCTCTCTGCTCCGTAGGAAAAGACAACGTTGGCATAGGTCATAAATACCATTGGTACACTTACGTCTTTCCTTAGCTCTTTTACCATGTCAAAGATCTTGTCTGTGGTAACGCCTCCTGTCAGCGCACGGAGATTGGCTCCCTGAATTGTGGGGCCTTCTGCTGTGGGATCGGAGAAAGGAATACCCAGTTCTATAAGGTCAGCGCCGTTTTTTACTGCCTCTTTTACAACTTCCACTGTAGTCTCAAGGTCAGGATCTCCACAGGTTATAAATGCGATGAATGCTTTCTTATTTTCAAATGCTTTTCCTATATTACTCATTGATGTTCTCCCCTCTGTACCTTGCAATGGCTGCGCAGTCCTTATCGCCTCTTCCGGATATTGTTATTACGATTATCTTGTCCTTGTCCATGGAAGGCGCTATCTTCATGGCATGTGCCAATGCGTGGGATGACTCTATTGCAGGGATGATTCCCTCTGTTCTTGAAAGATACTCAAAAGCGTTAACTGCCTCGTCATCAGTTACAGGTACGTACTGAGTTCTTCCGATATCATTAAGATATGCATGCTCAGGTCCTATTCCCGGATAATCAAGTCCTGCTGATATGGAGTAAACAGGGGCAATCTGGCCATACTCATCCTGGCAGAAATAGGACTTCATTCCATGGAATATGCCAAGCTTACCTGTTGCTATGGTAGCTGCTGTCTCGAAGGTATCTACTCCTCTTCCGGCAGCTTCGCAGCCGATCAGCTGAACCTCTTTATCCTCAATGAAGTTATAGAAGGTACCGATGGCGTTTGATCCGCCTCCGACACATGCCATAACAACATCCGGAAGTCGTCCTTCCTTCTTTAGGATCTGCTCCTTGATCTCTTTTGAAATAACCGCCTGGAAGTCTCTTACGATGGTTGGAAATGGATGTGGTCCCATAACAGATCCCAGACAGTAATGAGTATCGCTTATTCTTGAAGTCCACTCTCTCATAGCCTCAGAAACAGCATCCTTAAGTGTAGCAGTTCCTGTTGTTACAGGCACAACCTCTGCTCCGAGAAGCTTCATCTTGTACACGTTGAGCGCCTGTCTCCTGGTGTCTTCTTCTCCCATAAAGACAACACACTCCATGCCCATAAGAGCTGCTGCTGTAGCAGTTGCAACGCCGTGCTGACCTGCTCCTGTCTCTGCAATGAGTCTTGTCTTGCCCATCTTCTTGGCAAGAAGAGCCTGTCCCAGAACGTTATTGATCTTGTGGGCACCTGTGTGATTAAGGTCCTCTCTCTTAAGGTATATCTTGGCTCCGCCCAGGTCCTTTGTCATCTTCTCTGCGTAGTAGAGTCTTGATGGTCTTCCTGCGTACTCATTAAAAAGAGTCTCAAGTTCTTTATTAAACTCCGGATCATTTTTGTAGTGGTTGTAGGCCTCTTCCAGTTCTATAACCGCATTCATCAACGTCTCCGGTATGTACTGTCCGCCATGAATTCCAAATCTTCCATTCTGATTGCTCATAATATTTCTCCCATAAACTGTCTCATCTTTTCAGGGTCTTTGACCCCGTTTGTCTCAATTCCCGAACTGACATCCACTGCAAACGGATGAAGCACCTTTTGTGCCTTAGCTACGTTTTCTACTCCAAGGCCTCCTGCTAAAAAGAACGGCTTATCAACCCCGGCTTCCTTTATCAGCTCCCAGTTAAATGTCTGCCCCGTGCCTTTACCGGAATCCAGAAGAAGGTAATCGGCGCTGCTCTCTTTAGCTCTTTCCAGGTCTTCCCTACTCTTAACCACAAACGCTTTGATGATAGGTGCTCCGCCGGAAAGTTCCCGAAGCCTTGCGATATATCCTTCGTCCTCGCTTCCGTGGAGCTGGGCTATATCAATGACTTTGTCCTTCAAAAGAGCTGCAACCTTCTCCGGCTCTTCATCCACAAACACACCGACCTTTTTAATCTCAGGTAAAAGAGCTTGTCCCAGCTTTTTCGCATCGTCTCCCGATACATTTCTGCTGCTCTTCTCCCAGAACACAAAACCTGCAAAGTCGGGCATAAGTTCATTGGCCGCCTTAATGTCCTCTATTCTTTTCAGTCCGCAAAACTTGATCCTTGTTTTTCTCACAAAAGACTCTTAAGCTCCTTTAACTTCTGACTCTTATCTGCAGCTCTCATAAGTGTTTCTCCGACTAAAGCCGCATCAGCGCCCATGTCTTTTATTGCCTTTATATCCTCAGGTCCCTTAACTCCTGACTCCGACACAAACACAATATCATTCGGTATCAGAGCTCGAAGCCTCTTACTGTTTTCAGTATCAACGGAGAAGTCCTTTAAGTTCCTGTTGTTTACACCGATGATCCTGGCTCCGGCTTCTATGGCCATTTTTACTTCTGCTTCGTCGTGGGCTTCAACCAGTGCCGAGAGCCCAAGTTCGTCGCATATGCCGATATATCTTTTGATCTCGCTTACAGATAGTATTGAGCAGATAAGAAGTACTGCTGATGCTCCAAGAACTGCTGCCTCATATATCATGTACTCATCCACAACGAAGTCTTTTCTGAGGCATGGAATACTCACCTGTGAAGCTATCTCAGAGAGATACTCATCCCTTCCAAGAAACCATTTTGGTTCTGTAAGAACGGATATTGCATCAGCTCCTGCCTTCTCATAAGAAAGAGCAATGTCCAGATAAGGAAAGTCCTCTGCGATTATGCCCTTTGAAGGAGATGCTTTCTTGCACTCACAGATAAAAGATATCCCGTCTTTCTTTAAGGCTTTCTCAAAGGCAAAGTCTTTTTTGGGAAGTGAAAGCGCCTTCACTTTTACTTCATCAAGACTCTTAATCTCTTTTTGTTTTTTTACTCTTTCTCTTGCGTATTCTGCAATCTCATCCAGAATCGTCATCTGTTACTAACCTCGATTATCTTCTCAAGTGTGCTTGTTGCTGCTCCTGACTTAATTAGCTCTTTTGCAAGCTCAACTCCTGCCTTAAAGGACTCTGCCTTGCCTGCTATGTAGAGAGAAGCTCCTGCGTTTAACAAAACTGCATTGGTCTTTGGTCCCTCTGCTCCTGCAAGGATGTCTCTTGTTATCCTGGCGTTTTCCTCAGGTGTTCCGCCAACCAGATCGTCCTTGGTGCAGCGCTCAAATCCGAAGTCCTCAGGCTTTATCACGTAGGTTTTGTACCATCCGTCCTTGATCTCGCAGATCTTGGTGTCGCAGCTCATTGAAATCTCATCGAGCTTGTCCATTCCATATACAACCATTCCTCTCTCAACACCGAGGCTTACAAGAACCTGAGCCAGAGGCTCTACAAGATACTCATCATATACTCCAAGGAGCTGCATCTTGGGTGATCCAGGGTTTGTAAGTGGTCCGAGGATATTGAACACAGTTCTGAAGCCCAGCTCTTTTCTGATGGCTCCTACATACTTCATTGAAGTGTGATATTTCTGAGCAAAGAAGAAGCACATTCCGGCTTCGTTAAGGAGCTCTATACATTTATCGGGATCCTGCTGGATGTTAACTCCAAGTGCCTCAAGACAGTCAGCTGTTCCGCATTTACTTGAAGCTGCTCTGTTGCCGTGCTTGGCAACCTTAACTCCGCCTGCTGCTGCAACGATGGCGGATGTTGTTGAGATGTTGAAGCTGTGTGCGTTATCTCCTCCGGTTCCTACGATCTCAAAGATATCCATTCCGGTATCAACCTTGGTGGCGTGATCTCTCATGGCAGCTGCGCAGCCTGCGATCTCGTCTGTAGTCTCTGCCCTTGCACTCTTTGTTGAAAGAGCTGCCAGGAAGGCTGCGTTCTGAGTGGGACTTGTCTCTCCGCTCATGATCTCATTCATTACCTGATAAGCTTCGTCATAGGTGAGGTCTTCTTTGTTTACAATTTTTACGATTGCTTCTTTGATCATTTGGTCATCCTCCTTTTTGGTCTGCCAAAGATCTTTTTGTAAACAAAAAGTCCCTGACAGAAACTCTAATGTTCTGTCAAGGACGAATATACTTTATCCGCGGTGCCACCTTGATTTCTCGGGTTGTCCCAAGCGCTTAGAAGGATACTGACATATCCCCGGCAACTGACGTATGCCTTCACGTCGCAGAATACTAAGATGCATATCTTTTCACTGCGCCCTCTGTGGTCCATTTGATAACTTGTTTCCTACCCGTTCTCAGCAATCCGGGCTCTCTGTGCGGTCATGATTACCTTTATCTCCACTTCATCGGTTTGAAGTATTAAATTATAGAAATAATAGCATTGCATAATTATGCTGTCAACATATTTTTACATTCTCATTGCAACTTCATATGCACGCCATATTACGGTCCTTAAATTACCTACCTGCTTGCAATCTCCGATGAAATCCATGTTGCTGGTTCTGACATCGTCGCTGATGACAGGATTGGGAACATAGCCGGCTGAACTGATGACTGAGTCGCACTCTATGCGAATCTCTTTTCCATCCTTATCTGTGCAGATGATAGCTCCATCTAAAACCTCTTTGAGCTTTGTCTCAAGGTAAACAGGAATGTTGTGAAGCGCAAAGTACTCCCTGAGATATGAGCTGTTGGCAAGGCATACACCCTTCTGGGATACCAGATCATCCTTCATCTCAACGATGATGGGCTCTTTCCCCCAGAGTGCGAGTTCATAAGCAATCTCACATCCGGTAAGACCTCCGCCGATAACTGCCACCTTCTGCCCAACCTCTTTTCCTAGAAGGAAGTCGCAGGCTTCTATCATTTTCTCATGTCCCGGAACGCCACTGAGAATCCTTGGCTTTGATCCGGTTGCAATTATGATGTCACTCTTTCTTCCGAACTTCATGGGATCGGTTATCTCAGTGCCCAGATGAACTTCGATTCCCAGAACATCCATCTGCCTTCTGTACCATCTAAGAAGGTCCCTGAGCTTGCCCTTATAGGACTCTGAGCTTGCTGCTATGAAGGTTCCGCCGAGGACATTGCTCTTTTCATAAATGACGGGGTTGTGTCCCCTTAGCTTAAGTACTCTTGCAGCCTCCATTCCGCCGATTCCACCGCCAACGATATGAATGGTCTTGGGGTGCTTGGCAGGTTTGATGAAGTGCTTGTCCGTCTGCATGGTCTCTGCGTTCACTGCACATCTTGCAAGGTGCAGTGAATCAGCAAGGTCCTGATCATTGGGAACACCCTTGTAGTGGCACATGTTAAAGCATCCGTTGTGGCACAAAATGCATGGCCTTATATCATCTTCCTTGTCATTCATGAGCTTGGTGACCCACTCGGTATCTGCAAGGAAAGGTCTTGCAAAGCCTGCTCCGTCAAGCTCACCGTTTGCAACTGCATCGGCAGCAACTCTCGGGTCAAGCCTTCCTGCACAGACAACAGGTATATCAACGAACTTCTTAAGGTTTATAACGTCTTCAAGGTTACAGTTCTCCGGCATGTAGATCGGAGGATGAGCCCAATACCATGCGTCATAGGTTCCGTTGTCGCAGTTGAGCATATCGTATCCGGCATCCTGAAGGTACTTCGCTGCCTTTTTGGACTCCTCAAAGTCTCTTCCGACTTCCGTATAGTCTTCTCCGGGAAGAGCTCCCTGACGCATTCCCTTGGTCTTTGATATCACGCTGTAGCGAAGAGAAACAGGAAAGTCAGCTCCGCACTGTTTCTTGATCTCCTGAACTATCTCAACAGCAAAGCGATATCTGTTTTCAAAAGAGCCGCCGTACTCATCCGTCCTCTTGTTGACATAGGGAAGAGTGAACTGATCAAGAAGATATCCCTCGTGAACAGCGTGAACCTCAACTCCGTCAACTCCTGCTTCCTTTAAAAGCCTGGCGCTCTTTCCAAAGGCAACTACAAACTCTTTTATCTCCTCTTTGGTCATCTCCCTTGAGGGAAGCTTATCTGACCATCTGTTGGGAGATGGACTTGCGGAAGCTGTGATCTTATCAAGATCCATAAAAGGCTTACTCAGAACCCTTAGCGCAGGATTGTTGTAGAGTTTCTCCATCATGGCACTTACGGTAAAAGACCTGCCGAAGCCCGCCGTAAGCTGTACAAAGAGCTTGGCTCCCGTCTTGTGAAACTCAGGCATCCAGGCTGCAAGGTCCTGATACATCTGCTTGTTGGTATAAAGCCACTGTCCGAACATCGGATTGTAAACGGGCTGACATCCCGGAAGCACAAGACCTGCGTTGTTCTTAGCTACATTTAAGATAAAGTTCGCGCCTTCCTTGTCGAAGTGGTTCTTCTCCATCCATCCAAACAGATCCGTTCCTCCCATAGAGGTCAGGACAATCCTGTTCTTGATCTCACAATTTCCTATTTTCCATGGTGTAAACAGAGGTTTTAATCTCTCATCCATTTTTATGATCTCCCGGTTTATTCAAAAAACTCTTTTATAGCCTGTACTTTTTCCATTCCGGCCTTACGCCCAAGCTGATAGACTCTCTCCAGTTCGCCTGGGTCCTTTTCAACAGGGCTTATGTTTAAAGGCTCTTTTGGTCTTACAACTATGATCTCTCCGCGTTTTTCTTTTTCCCTGATGTATCTCTTTTCTTCATTGTACATCAGATGACGCTTTTCCATGCACTCAATCATATTGGGATATTTTCTTAGCATCACCCTGACAAGAGGCATGAACTTCTGCTGCCCCTTAACATAGTCCCCAGGCTGAGTCTCAATGACAATGATCCTGTCATAGCCCTTATCTTCCATGAACTTAAGGGGGATTGAATCCGATGGTCCGCCGTCAAGATAAACACTCTCTCCAATATGAACAGGTCTTGAAACAAGAGGCATTGAGGCAGATGCCTGAATCCATTTAAGGTCCTCTTTTCCCCCGTCTGTGCATTTATGATACGCAGGCTTGCCTGTTGTTATATCAGTAGCCACGCAGTAGAATTCCATAGGATTTTCTTTAAAGGTCTTTACATCCCAAATATCAAGCTTATAGGGAAGTTCATCGTAGCAGAAAGGAACGTTGTAGATATCTCCTGTAAGAAGGAGGGATCTTATGCTGTGGTACCTTTTGTCGTTGCAGTATTTCTTGTTGTACCTGACAGCTCTTCCGATCTGCTTTGACTTATAGTTTATTCCAAAGGTTGCGCCGGCTGAAACTCCAACTGCCCCGTCAAAATCAATTCCGTTCTCCATAAGGACATCGATGACTCCGCAGGTAAACATCCCGCGCATCGCTCCGCCCTCCATAACAAGTCCCTTTTTCATACTGCGCATACATCCTCTCAAAATCGTTATCTTATATTATATTACAAATTGCAGCAAAAAATAAGCCGGGGCGAATTGCCCCGGCATAAAGCTCTAAATTCAAAGATCTTCAGCTATTGAATGGTTGCTGACTGTTGTGTAAGTGATGATCATATCGTCGTAGTCACCGGCTCTTGTTCCGATGATCTGTGAGTTTGTGCTTCCGCCGTGGAAAGTGATTCCTGCGTCTGCGATGTTTACTGTATCAAATGCAACCGCTCTGCCATTCTTCATAAATACGGTTCTTACACCTACGCTCTGAACATCAAACTCGGAGTAATTTGTTGCGCTTACTTCCACGCCATCACCGATGTTCTTGGTATCCAGTGAAACGGATGTGTATGCACATCTGTCAGTTGGATTTATTGAGTACTCGTACTCATAAGCACTTGCATTTGCAATCTCTTTGTTTAAGAACTGTCCGTAAAGAATGAACTGCTGGCCTTTCTTAACTGCATCAGAATAATCGTTAACCTTCTTAAGAACGTTGCCCGATCCGTCCTTGGCAACAAAGTCTGCACTGATGGAGATATCGGAACCGGTGTTGTTGGTTGCAACCACGACATAATATGTGCACCAGCCGATACTGTCGGGAATCAGATATTCATCATCGATGGTGATCGCACCTTCAGCACCTTCAGTCTCTTCAGCAGCATATGAAATTTCAGCGGGAATAAGATCGGAATTGTGGCCTGATAAAAGAATGATTGTCATCCCCAATGTTAAAATGCAAGCAAAAATCCTTTTCATCATAGCCTTCCCTCCGAGAACTTTTTTAGATAACAGGTCTTACCTGTCATGCTATTATTATCGCCGAAAACATGCGCGTTCGCCATAAACGCAAGCGTTATTTAATTCTCTTTTTAGAAAGGTCTTATTCTCTTTAGAAACTATTTGTATACCACAAAGTACCCGCCAAAATCATCCACATTATAGGCGCTTAAATCGCCAAAAAGTTGCAGCTCACTACTTGCTACAACGAAGATGTCTTCGGCATATTTTTCATCAGTAACATCCTCCGGAAGCTCGAATACAAAATTACCAAAGGACTTTGCAATCCTGAACTCTGCATAAGGGTCTTTATATTCTACAGTCTGATAGAAAGTATATGGGTCATAATCAGTGTAATAAAGCGCCAGCATAAAGGGTGCAGACAAGCCCTCATAGGTCGAACGGATCTGTCTTTTATCTTCTGACAACTCATAGGCTCTTTCGATCGCATTGCCATATCCCGGCATATAGATACTAAGTGCATAGTGGCTGTAATCCGTAAAGTAATCCTTTGTAAAAGACAGCGCTCCGATCAGCAGAAGTCCTGCCACGGCTACAAACATACTCTTTGCGTGCTCCAGGATAAAGCCTGCACCAATGACAAAGAAAAATATAAACGGAACAAACAACATAACCAGTCTGTTTATATCAGGTTTTATTATGATATCAAGTGCGAGAGAACCTATCACAGCTGACATAAAGAGCATACTTCCGATTCTGTACTGAACTGTAAACTCACCCGATTCATCTTTCCCCGTAATAAGATGCTTAATGCTGGCGAAAAGACCTATGAAAGTAACCGGGAATGTAAACTCAAACAGTGATGCATATCCGGGATAAAAATGAGCAAGTGTAAATTTGTCATATCCAACGGAAACTCCAAGGATCATGAGTTTTAAGTTGTTTAAAACCTTGCTGAAAAACGCACCGTCAAAGGTTATAAACGCTTCTCCGGTCCTTGCGGCGGTAAACTTGTTAAAGCAGATTAAATCTGTGACAATCTCAGGAAGCCCCAGATAGTTCACAGCATAGAACAGCATTAGAGGTGCAAACACCACCATGAAAGTCACAAAGGATGCAATGACATCTCTCCAGGTAAGGATTTTTGTCTTTAAGCCATATGCACAAAGGCAGATAAGGAGAATTGGAACTACGACTGTAGCAGCCCCGTAACTGTACATGCAGACAGCAAAAGCTGCTGCGCTAAGGCAATAGAACAGGCCTTTTTTCTTCTTGACTCCCAGCATAAACAACCAGAAGGAAAGCATCATATTAAAGGGCATGATGTTACAGTCAAGACTCCATCTTGAGAGGATCACATGCCATGGGCAGATTGCAAGGAAGGCTGCTCCAAGAAGTGATAACTCATTCCTAAATCTCCTGCCCTCCAGGGTGATCTTTAAGACTGCATAGAAAAGAGCTACCGTAAGAATTCCGCATACTGCCGGAATCATTCTCAGGTTCCTGATTGATGGTCCAAACAAAGAGATTGAAATGACATTCAGATAAATAAGCAGAGGACTTCCACCTCCGCACCCCCAGGTTATAGGGTAGATGGGCCAGTGATATCCGTTCCTGTCTATGCCAAAGGTTGCAAGTGTATATGCATCGTAGCCGATAGACGCCTCATCCTGCTGAAGTCCGAGAGGGATTTCTCCGAGCTTGTAGAGTCTGATGACAGCTGCAACTATCATGATCAGGAAAAAGATAATACCGGATGCCCTGTCAGAGATACCCGGCCTTTCATTCTTCCTGCCCCTGAAATACAAAAATACAGCTGCCACACCCATAAGGATGTAGGCAGCTGTAGCTATATAGTTGTAATAATCAATTACTCGCATTATGATACTTCCTTTTTATCTGGCATGCATAGCAGCGTTCCAGTCAGTGATACCCATATAGGATGCAGCTCTGCCAATGTAAGCACCGGCATTTCCACCGTTCATCTGCTGGAAGAACTCCCAGGAAAGCTTACGTGATCCGTCCGGCCTTGTAAGGCCAAGTGACAAGCCCTGCGCCATCTCAACAGGATAATCGGTCTGTCTGTTGAAGGTTATAAGCTTGATATACTGATTGGTAACGCATCTCTGATAAGCGTATACAATGGCTGCTGCCTGCGCTTCCTCTCCCTGAGTTGAAGAATATCCAACCTCAGTTAAAAGAATCGGTCTCACAGCGCCCTTACTGTTTCTGAAAGCCGGCTGACACATGTAATCTGTCAGCTGCTCTATATTTTCCATCGAAATGAAAGGAGTGTCAATACTGTGGGTGATCATCGCCGGGTTCTTGGGTGTCCAGAAACTCGTCCAGTTCATTGGATAATTGTATGGGTGCTCAGCAAGACACCAGTCGATATTGCCCTGCGCTGTGATGCATGCGTTGAAGGCATCAAGCATGCTTCTTGCCGAAAAGTAAGATCCGTTGTGGATCCTGGTCCAGTTCTGATCAAGGCTGATGCATACGTAAGCGTTGGCATTTCTGCTCTTGATTGCATTGTAGCAGACTCTGACAGAATCTGCATAGAGCTGTGCATAGGTCATCTGATCCGTAACACTGGAATAGTTCCAGGCATTCTTTGCATTTATCTCATTGGCAATAACCCAGTTATCAACCTGTCCGCATCCGTTCCTGCCGTTATATCTGCTGGCAAGGAAGGAAACCACAGCCTCAAGATACTCAAGTCCGTTATCCTCTGAGGTATTCATAAGATAATAAGGCGCTCTGCCGATACCTCCCCTTGCTGTGGGAGATATCATGAACTCTTCACCTCGCGAATAGGGATTGAGAAGGACCATGGTCATACCCATCCCCTGATTTGTACTGGTCCTTACGCAGTGGTCATACTGACTCATATAAGCGGAGTCAAAGTAATAGGTCTTACCGTTGTATCCGTACTGAATACCGCCGTTTCCACCTATGACATCAGTGAGATTTATGTTGTAAGCTCCCTGCTGAACGCCGAGCTGAACAACCTCCGTATTGCCGTTTCCGATCTTGGCGCCGTCAAGGATAAGACCCTTTTTGCCGTTGTTCTT
This sequence comes from Butyrivibrio sp., assembly GCA_017634825.1. Taxonomy (GTDB): domain Bacteria; phylum Bacillota; class Clostridia; order Lachnospirales; family Lachnospiraceae; genus Butyrivibrio. The sequence continues at coordinate 6,792 of JAGBMP010000022.1, read as the reverse complement.
CCTTGCCTGTGAGCCTCCTCCTGCAAGGGCTTCGGGATTGGTTATATACTTGGCTCCTGCCACAGCAACAAATGCTCCACCCTGCTTAACAGCAACCTGGAACTTGTCATAGAGTCTGCAGCTTGTGGTCTGATAGCCCAGTGGCACAGAAAAAACTGCGCTTCCCGAAATCGGAAGTGATGCTATAGGAGTTCCTGCCGGTGCGCCCTGATACGGCTTTTCCGCAAAGAGATAGAAAGCTCCGTCGTCACTGTCAGGAAGGTCCGACGCAGAAACATTAACTATTACATTTTCTCCGGAAATAGAAACTGAATTGATGGTAACTGCACCTTTTCCTGCAGCCTCTGCCTTAACAGGCACAGAAGAAAAGACACTTAGAGCAAGGACAGCCGTTGCGACTGCCATGGAAAGTGATGAAAAGATTCTCTTATTCATGTAACCCCTCATTTCGAATTTTATAAATTCTACAGTATTTTTATGATACCGAAAAATAGTCGAAATATCAACAACCCCGGCTCTGACGAGCCGGGGTCTTAGGTTTTATCAGTATATCAATAATCAACCTTCATCATACAAAGTCCCTGAGGAGGAGCTGTAGGACCGGATTTCTGACGGTCGCAGGCATTTAAGATATCTTCCATTTCCTCGGGTTTTATGTTTCCAAAGCCTACCTCTAAGAGTGTTCCGGTAAGGATCCTTACCATGTTCTGCAAAAATCCGTTGCCGTGGAAATAGAATCTGATATAGCTTCCGCTCTCTTCGATGTTGATGGTATCAACGCACCTTACAGTTGACTTCTTCATCTTGGTGTTTCCGCAAAAGCTCTTAAAGTCATGAGTTCCCACAAGAACTTCTGCTGCCTTTCTCATGGCTTCTATGTCGGGCTTTTTATCAAGTATTGTCACATACTTTCTGTCAAAGACTGGTTTACTCTTTCCGTACCAGCAGGTGTATCTGTAGGTTTTTCCAAGAGCATTGTATCTTGCATGGAACCTCTCAGAACAGGCCTTAACCTCATTTACACTGATATCATCCGGAAGATACTCGTTCATGTAGTTTTGTATCTCTTCCTCTGTCATATCAGTATCAAGAACAGCATTGGCCGTCATGGCTCTGGCATGAACACCTGCGTCGGTTCTTCCGGCGCCGATGACATTTACAGGGTCTTCCTTGGGAGCATCAGTCATCCTGGAAAGCACCGACTCAAGCTTACCCTGGATCGTCATATCTTTCCCGGGCTGTCTCTCCCAGCCAAAGAACCTGGTCCCATCATAACTTATGATAAATTTGTAATTGCGTTTCATAAAAAGGAAACCTCAATCTAAGATTTATTATCTGATTTCAATCTTAACACAAACGCTTACTGCCTTGCCATCTCTTATAGCTACCGCATCATCACCTGAAACTGTGCTGTCCTGGAAAGTCTTGGTATCTCCGTTTGCAAACTCCACAGAGATTTCCTTGATCTCGTAATGTCCCGGGATCACATCACTCTTTGCATCAATCTCATAAGTGATATTTGTATCAGCTAAAAGAGTGCTCTCAACAGTGTACTTACCTGCCTCATCCTTAATAAGATACTCAGGAATTGCAGGTGTTGGAGCAAATACCAGCTTGTCATCCTCGCAATTAAAGATGTTCTTACCAAAGAACATGAGCTTCCACATGCTGATAAACTCAATGGTTGAACCTGAAAGTCTTGCAACAAAGCCTTTTCCGTGGATAGCCTTGTTGGGGTTCATGCTGCTGGCAATAAAGGATGAGTTCTCAAGTGTGCTTCTTCCGTAAACTTCCTTATCAAGGAATGGAATTGCCTGCATCTTGAAGTCCTCAAAGAACTCGCTGTAGAGTCCGCTCCTTAAGAGCTCAAGCAGATACTTGTACTCCATGTGAAGCCAGATTGACTCATTCTCAAGCCATCCGGGTGTGAAGGACTTACATCTTCCATACTCAAAGCTTGCGTTCTCAAGTGAAGCGTTAACCTTGTACATGGAGAGCTTTTTATCGAAGAGGTCACTATCTTTAATTCTGTCGTAGATCTTTTTCTTCTCATCGTAAGTATTCTCAAGCTTAAAGAATCTTACAGGTCCTTCAAGGAAGTAAGGAACGTTCTGAACCTTGAAGCTCTTTGGATAGATTCCGTCGTCCTTCTTGTCGTACTCAGAAGCTTCGAAGGTGAAGTATCCCGGAGCAATTCCCTTGCCGAGGTCAAAGGCCTTGGATACACCCTTTTCAAGTCTCTTTTCCATCAGGCCAAGGATCTCTGCAGCTTCCTTTGAAGAAATAGTCTTCTCTTCATCAAGGAGCTTGCCATAGACCTCTCCTCTATAGCTTTCAAGTACAGCATTTCTGTTATCCCACAGATCAAAATCAGAGGTAAATCTTGTTTCAATATCCTTAAGACTCTCGATGAATTCAATACTGTCAGTAGGAAGTGTGATCTCAGCATCAAACTTTGAAATTGCATCCTTAGTAAATCTGATCATTCTAAGGAGTTCATAACTCTCATTCATGGATGAGCCAAACATTCCCGGCATTCCGTTAAGAGCATCGTACCAGCCGGGCTTTCCGCCCTCCATCATAACGCCCATGCCTTCAGGATCAAGGGCTGCAAACTTGCAGGCAGATAGCAGAACAAGCTTAGCCAGAAGACTCATCTCAATGTCCCTGCCGTCTGCATAGGTCTCAAAGCTGCCTTCCTTCTTGGCGTTATCTCTCTTAGCAAGATAGTAGTACTGACGCAGACCGTTCTCAGTCTCCTCGTATTTCTTATGTCTTGGAAGGATCTCTACCTTTGCCTCAAAGGCTTTAACCCTTGTATCTACCAAAAGCTCTTTTTCCTTGTCAGGATATACCTCAAGGAAGTCCTCAATAAGGTCGAGGTTGTAGGTCCAGTGATCTGACCAGTAGCCCTCACCGAAGTCGCCGTTGATGGTCTCTGTAGCCTTCTCCATTACCTTGGAAAAGATCTCTTCGCTCTCCTTGTCGGTAATGCCCTTCATGGAATCCTTAATTGCAGAAACCAGCTCACCAGGTGTGAATGGCTGCTTAAGCTCAACTTCACCAAGGACATTCGGGTTTACAGTAAACCTGAGCTGCTCGATCTTAAGCGGATTGTAGCCATCCATCTGAATAAGTGAGTAGAATCTCTTTATATTCTCATCACCGACTATGCGGCTGAAGAATGTATCGCATCTTCTGTTCTGGTTGACGTCTCTGAAGTTACCGTTGCCCTGTGAATAGAACTCAGGAGACATTGAGAAGTAGTTGTAATCTCTCTCAAGATCGCCGTGCTTTCTGGAATATACATAGAAAGTATGTCCTCCGGGAAGTGAGATTGGCTTACCTCCTCTGAGAACGTTATCCATGTAGTTGTATCTTGTGTAGTCGTCGAAGGCCTTGTTTGCAGTTGATGTTGCAACATCTGCTGTAAGCTCGTCTGTGAGTCTCTCAGCCTCTTCAAATTTCTCTTTAAAATACCTTGGATCAATATCTCTTTTAAGGAAATCATCAAAGATATCCTTGTTTCTTACCTGTCCGATGAGCTCGTAAAGAGTCATGCTCTCTCCGCTGCCAAGAGTTTTCTTCTTTGCAAAGAAGCATGTCGGAAACTCGTTTGATACGTTCTGCTCTTTGGTCACAAGCTCGTCAAAGCCTGTCTCTGCAAAGCCTACAGCCTCTGAAAGAGAAAGGTCATATGCAAATACAAGTCCGGGATCAACGATGGTGTGAAGGTCATTTCCGTCTTCATCAACTGCAAAACCGAAGTTTCCGCCGGGAACCTTCTTAACTACCGCTGAGTCCTCCATTGAGAAACGTACTCTGAAGAAAGGTCTCTTTTTATCTGCATCCTCAACCTGCATGTATGCCTTGGTGGTCTGTACCATGTTCTTCATAACGTCCATAACGCAACCATAAGGGATAAGGGCAGGCATTCCGTCAAGAACTTCAACTTCGCGAGTTTCTGCTCCCGTGTTGGTGATGGTCACCATTCTCATGAGGGCTCCGATCTCCTCACCCGGAAGAGTTGCATACTTAACCTTTACATCAAAGCCGTGCTCCCTGTCGTCATCCTCGATGGTAAGGGTGTTCATATGGATCTCCATATCGGCATTTGCTGTGTTTTTTACAAAGGGCTCATAGACCATCCCGTTTGTCTTAATGAAGGTTCTAAAGCCTGTTCTTGATACATTCTGATAAGCTGTATGCGCAGGGTAGAACTCCATGATGCTGTGATCCTTATCCTGCACGCCAAAGCTTACTACAGCCTGTCCCCTGTTTACGTAGTAGCACCAGATAGGCGTTCCCTTGATTCCGGCGATTCCCGGAAGGAAGCTTGCAAAGGGACTCTTCTTACCATATCCTTTCATTACGTCCTTAACTTCATTCATGTTTTTCATCAACACACTCCTCATAAATATCATAAGTAAACTTCAATTGTATGCTTTCCGTCAGAAAGGCTGTCAATCTCTGCTGCAGTAAGTACAGCTCTCCTGCCATCTTCCACTGTCAGCTCTTTGCCATCTGCAATAGCCTTTGTAACCTGATATTCACCAACTTCCTTCTTGCCGGAGTTGATATATCTTACCTCGAACTCTTTTCCCCTGAATGGAAGTGTGATCGCAGCAATACCGTTATCGTCAAACTGCTCTGACAAAAGAGCCGGCTGCATCACCAGGTCTCCTGCCTCTCCCCTTACGCCAAAGCTTTGGGTAACAACGGTCATCATCATCCAGCTTGCAGCGCCTGTGAGGTAGTTATAAAGACCTCTTCCCTCTGCGTTAAAGTACTCCGGAACGCCGGGATAAATTCTGCTGACTTCAAAGTTTGAGGAAGCCTTATAAAGGGAATTCAGTGCCTTGTATCCTTCCTTCGCAAAGCCCCTCTTGTACAGCGCATTACCGAACATAACTGCCATATGGGAAAAGACAGCTCCGTTCTCCTTATCGCCGTAGGAGAAACCGAACATTCTTCCGAGGTCTGTTCTGAGGGCCTTAAAATCTGTATTTAAGCGATATCCGCCGATGTCTTCTTTGTAGAGGTACTTATCGGCACTCTTTATGATCTCTTTTACGTTTTCTTCCTTGGCAGTACCTGACATTACAGAGAAAACCTCTCCGGTGAGCATCATTCTCACGTTCTTGCCATCCGGAGTATCAAACTCTCCCTCTACTCTCTTGCCATTGTCGTCATAATATCCGTTGAACCAGCCGTTTCCTTCAGAGTCTGTTACCCACTCTTTTTCTCTTATCTGGTTCATCATAAACTCAGCCTTTTTCTCAAGAGCAGCTGCAATATCTTCTAAGGAAATTTCCTCTTTATCTCCTGAAACTGCATGGGATACCTTATCCATGTAGCTCATAAGAAGCTCTCTCTTCTTCTCAGGTGATGAAAGAAGATCTGCACCATCAGCAAAGATCAGTTCCTTGAGCTCAGCTGCAACAGGAGCTGTGGTCTTGCCTGTTCTCTTTGAATAGATCCTTATATACCCGGCAATATCAACAAGATTTCCTGCATATCCGCATGTGAAAGCAACGCTCTCGCCCTTGTGTGTTGCCATATCAAGAGCATCGTTCCAGTCAGCGCCGCGAAGTCTTATCTCGCCGTTATCTCCAACATCATAGATTGCAGATACATTCTCAATAAGTATGTGCTCAAGAACGCTGCCCTGATACTCTGCGCCGTTTTTGTCCTTCTGGACAACGCCGTATTCTTCGCCATACTCGGCATCTCTCTTTTCTGCTCTGCAAACAAGAGCATCCTTAAAGTAAGTAGCATTCTCACCCAGGATTTCGATATCTCCTGTCTGGTCCATGTAGAGCTTAAGTGTAAGGAATGGCCAGAAACCGTGATCCATCCAAACACGTGGAATTCCGTTTCTGTCTGCCTTGAACTCGCCGGGCTTATCGCCAATGATGGTGGCATTGGTGCCATCAAATCTTACACCCTTAAAGTTGTCGATGATCATCTTCCTTACGCCGTCGGGATCGGTAAGAAGAAGTGCAAGGCAGTCCTGCCACAAGTCTCTCCATCCTCTTCCGCCTCTTCCGTAGTCATGGTGAGGAAGGAATGAGCAGCCGTAGATCCTTCTCAGCTGTGGCTGGAAGGTGATCCATTCCATATAGTTATCAAAGCCTGCATCCCCGGTCTTTACGTGGATGTTTGTCAGGTTGTTCCAATAGTCTTTTGTTTCTTCGAAGATTCTGTCTGTATCTTCGGCTTTTGTGATAGCTGAAAGAGCGTTTGCAATGTCTTTTTCCGGAGCTGTTGTTGCGCCGATTGCAAGCCTAAACGATACGGACTCGCCCTTCTTAAGAGTTACTCTGTCAAACTTAAGGGCTCCTATCATCTCTTTTCCATCTACGCTAAACGGTGCCTTCTTCCAGGAAGAAGAGGTGATATCAAGAACGGTTCTCGGGCGCAAAAATGTTCCGCCCTCACCGATATATAAATCCGCATCAGCAATGAATTCTACAGGTTTAGCGCCGTTTACTCCCGAGCCGAGAACAAAGTATGTGGTGTCGTTTATCTGATGACCTCTCTCATCGAAGGACAAAGTGGGCTTGACCACTACGCCGTCCTCACATACCCTGGCTCTGTTTAAAAGAGCTGTTACATGCCTGTGGTCTCTTAAGTTATCTGCACTTCTTCCGTAGATCGGGATCGCAGCCACAGGAGTAAAGGAGGTCTCAGTGTCAGAATCATTGGTGATCTTGACGGTCATGACCTCTGAAGGAGTATCAAGGAGTGAGAAGATTGTAACCTCAGCGGTAATGCTTCTCTTCTTGTCTG
>JAGBMP010000128.1 GCA_017634825.1 Butyrivibrio sp. | reverse complement strand
AAGGTCGTTAACGTATTTACAACAATAACTATTTTGCTTTGCCTGCTCTCTTATGCAGGTCTGTAACAAGATTTATACATTTTAAGAGGTTTTTGGTATGAAGGCAGATTTAGAAGGTAAAAGAGTTCTCGTAATAGGTTCAGGTTTATCAGGCGTTGGTTCTGTTAACCTTCTCCACAAGGTAGGAGCGATCCCTGTGATCCTTGAGGAAAACACCAAGGTTACACAGGATGACATAAAGGCCAAGCTCCACGATGGAGACAAGAATACAGAGATCATCATCGGAGAGATCTCGGACGAGGTGCTTGATACGATAGCACTGACAGTTCCAAGCCCTGCTGTTCCGCTGGATGCACCGACAGTAATGCGCATTAAGGCCAAGAATATACCGATCTGGAGCGAGATTGAGCTTGCTTACAATTTCTCCAAGGGAACTATGGTAGCCATAACCGGAACAAACGGTAAGACAACCACCACGACTCTTGTGGGCGAGATTATGAAGGCTCACTATAATTCTGTCTATGTAGTAGGTAATATCGGAGTGTCTTTTGCAGAAAGCGCTCTCGAGATGAAGGACGACACAGTGATAGTGGGAGAGATAAGCTCATTCCAGCTTGAGGCTGTGGACAACTTCCATGCGAAGGTTTCGGCAATTCTGAACATCACACCCGATCACCTCAACAGACATCACACCATGGAATGCTATGCTTCCATGAAGGAAAACATAACAAACAACGAGACTAAGGACGACACCTGCGTTCTTAACTATGATAACGAGTATACAAGAGATTTTGGGGGCAGATGCCCGGCTAAGGTGGTTTTCTTTTCAACAAAAGAGAAGCTTGCGGATGGATTCTATCTCGATAACGATGAGATCATGATGGCCACAGCAGGAACTTCAATGTCTATCATGAACATCCATGACATGAACCTGGTTGGACTGTGCAATGTAGAGAACGTAATGGCTGCCATTGCAATGTCACTTGCCATGGGCGTTCCGCTTTCAACAATCCTCAGCGTTATCCGGGATTTCAAGGCAGTTGAGCACAGAATAGAGTTCGTTGCCACCAAGAGAGGCGTTGATTATTACAACGATTCCAAGGGAACCAATCCCGATGCTGCAATTCAGGGAATCAGAGCAATGTCACGTCCAACGATCCTCATCGGAGGCGGGTACGACAAGGGCAGCGAATATGATGAGTGGATTGAGAACTTCGGAGATACGGTCAAGCTCCTTGTGCTCATCGGTCAGACAAGAGAAAAAATAGCTGAGTGCGCTAAAAAGCACGGCTTTACAAATTATGTGTTTAAAGACACCTTCGAGGAGGCGCTTACATTCTGCACAGAGAGCGCACAGCCCGGAGATGCGGTACTTCTTTCACCTGCCTGTGCGAGCTGGGATATGTTCCCGAATTACGAGACCAGGGGAAAGAAATTTAAAGAGTATGTAAATAAGATTTCTGAGTAAGGGGTTACTTAAGTTGGAGAGAGCAGGATTTTTGAGAAGAGAAAGAGAAGAGTCCTATATTGATTACAGCATGATATTCATCATACTGTTTCTTTTGGCGTTTGGACTTATCATGCTCTATTCAACCAGTTCATACGAGGCTAATCTCGACTACGGAGATTCAGCTTACTATTTCAAGCATCAGCTGATTCCGTCAATCCTTGGACTTGTCGTGATGGTTGTGCTGTCCTACATTCCTTACAGGATATACGCAAGGCTTGCAATGCCAATCTATATTGCTGCAGCAGCACTTTTGGTGGCAATCATTCCTTTTGGTAAGGCCATCAACGGCGCCAAGAGATGGATCATCATCGCAGGTGTGTCGATCCAGCCGGCGGAGGTTGCCAAGGTTGCGACCATTATCTTTACCGCGACCATGATCATTAAGCTGAAAAAGAACCTTACCACACTAAAAGGTTTTGGAATCGCCCTGATGTTTCCGGCCGTTCTTGCCGGAATGGTTTATATCATCACAAGAAACTTAAGTTCTGCCATTATCATCATGGGAATCACTGTAGTAATGCTGTTTATCTCAACTCCCGGCTATCGTATGTATATAATTGTTGCAGCCGGAGTTTTGGCATTCGCAGCTGCGCTGGTTGTTATAATAGCCAACTCCAATCAGACCAGCGGTATGAACTACCGTTTTGAACGTGTTCTTGCCTGGCTTGATCCCCAGGCGCATGCTTCCGGAAAAGGTTTCCAGACCCTGCAGGCTCTTTATGCCATCGGCAGCGGCGGTATTTTCGGAAAAGGCCTTGGTGAGAGTATGCAGAAGATGGGATTTATCCCCGAGGCGCAGAATGATATGATCTTTTCCATCATCTGTGAGGAACTGGGCCTCTTTGGAGCAATAGCCGTAATGCTTATGTTCCTTCTCCTTATCTGGAGACTTATGGTGGTTGCCAATAATGCACCGGACATGTTTGGAGCACTCCTTGTTATCGGAGTTATGGGTCACATTGCAATCCAGGTAATCCTTAACATCGCCGTTGTAACCAATACGATACCAAATACAGGAATTACACTGCCTTTCATCAGTTACGGAGGATCTGCTGTTATCATCCAGCTGGCGGAGATCGGAATTGCGCTGAATGTAGCAAGAAATATAGGCAGAGACTGATAGAAATATGGCTAAGAAGAAAAGAAGAGTAAAAAAGAGGCGTATTGAATACAGACCATCGCTCAGGGAGAGAATGGAAGATTTTCATCCCCTAAGGGATTTTCACCCTCTCAGGGACTTTCATCCTGTAAGAAGTATCTTCAGAGCATTAAGGCTTCATAAGAGTCTGTATGTCATTGCAATAATACTGCTGATTTTGTTGATTGCCGGTGGTATTGCCTATAAGTATATAAACGATAATTATACCGTTACCAACATATATGTTACGGGAAACACTCATTACACCAACGATGAGATCATTGATATGGTCCTGGATGACAAGCCAAGCCATAATTCATTGTTTTTGTCACTTAAATACAGGGACAAGAGCATTGAGAACATCCCCTTCATAGAAAAAGTGGATGTAGATATCGTTTCCAAGGACACCATCAGGATCAATGTCTATGAAAAAGCTATTGCCGGCTATTTTGCCTATCTTGGAAGATATATGTACTTTGATAGGGACGGAATAGTGGTGGAGAGCTCCTATGAGACCTCTGATGAAGTACCACAGGTAATGGGGCTTAGTTTTGACTACATTATCATGTATGAGAAGCTTCCGACACCGAATGATGCGATATTTGAGGAGATTCTTGACATAACACAGCTTCTTTCCAAATACAACTTAAAGGCTGACAGGATCTTCTTTGACAGTGAATATAACGTGTACCTTTATTTTGACAATGTTGAGGTCAGTCTGGGCACCAGAGACTTCATTGACGAGAAAATTATCCAACTTCAATATATTTTACCTGAGCTCGAAAGAAAAAAAGGCATTTTGGAAATGAAAGATTTTGACGACGGTACAAAAAACATCACTTTTGAAGAGAAAAATCAATAAATTGTAGATAAATAAGAGAAAAATTTTATATAAAAAAACGGGTTGATAATTGGTTTAAAAAATTATATCATAGCTATTAGGAGTCTATGAGGTAGATGAAGGAGGAGTTGTTTTGCTGGAGATTAAGTCTAACGAAGCAGAAAATGCCTGCAAAATAATCGTCGTTGGGGTTGGCGGTGCAGGAAATAATGCTGTTAATAGAATGGTAGATGAAAATATTACCGGTGTTGAATTTATCGGTATAAATACAGATAAACAGGCGCTTCAGCTCTGCAAGGCACCTAAGCTTTTGCAGATTGGTGAGAAGCTCACCAAAGGTCTTGGAGCAGGCGCTAAGCCTGAGATCGGTCAGAAGGCAGCTGAAGAGAGTGCAGAAGAGATTTCTGCAGCACTTAAGGGAGCAGATATGGTATTTGTCACCTGTGGTATGGGTGGCGGAACAGGTACCGGAGCAGCTCCTGTTGTAGCCAAACTTGCTAAGGACATGGGAATCCTTACAGTAGGCGTAGTAACCAAGCCTTTCAGTTTCGAGGCTCGTGTTCGTATGCAGAACGCTATGCTTGGTATTTCCAATATCAGAACAAACGTAGATACACTTATCGTTATTCCTAATGATAAGCTTCTTCAGATTGTTGACAGGCGTACTACAATGCCTGACGCTCTTAAGAAGGCTGATGAAGTTCTTCAGCAGGCAGTACAGGGAATCACTGATCTTATCAATGTTCCTGCAGTTATTAATCTTGACTTTGCTGATGTATCTACAGTCATGAAGGATAAAGGTATTGCCCACATCGGTATCGGTAGCGGAAAGGGCGATGACAAGGCAACAGACGCTGTTAAGATGGCTGTTGAGTCACCACTTCTTGAGACCAAGGTTAACGGCGCTACAGATGTTATCATCAACATCTCCGGCGATATCACTCTTACAGATGCATCCGATGCATCAGAGTATGTTCGTCAGCTGGCAGGAGATAATGTGAATGTTATCTTCGGTGCTATGTATGACGAGAGCAAGACAGATACATGTACCGTAACAGTTATTGCTACAGGTATTGAGGATAAGATCAACAACACTAACAATCAGGCAGTAGTTGAGGCTCAGAATGCAGCAGCTAAGGCAACACAGACAGTAGTTACACAGACAAGCACTGCTACAGTAACACCTGCACAGACAGTTCAGCCTGTTGTTACTCCTATCACTCCCATGCAGCCTACAATTACACCTATTGGAACACCTGCTTCAGACAATCAGCCGGCTACATCATCAGCCACAAGACCTCTTTCACTGAACAGGCCTACCAATATCACAAGTACTGTAGAGCCTAAATCTCTTAAGATACCTGATTTCTTACAGAGAAAATAATGGAAAATGCGATGCCCTCTGCTTATGCAGAGGGCTTTTTTTCGCTTAATTGCAATATTGTGTGGAAATAAGCGGAAAACCATGCTACAATAATTTGTGGAGTGAAATAGTTTAAATACTATATACGGAGGGAAACTTATGAAATGCCCATTTTGTGGGAAAGACGACACAAGAGTAATTGATTCAAGGCCTGCAGACGAGAACACTTCCATCAGACGCAGAAGAGTCTGCGATTCATGTGGTAAGCGCTTCACAACTTATGAGAAGGTCGAAACTATTCCGCTTATCGTAATTAAAAAGGGCGATGTCAGAGAACCTTATGACCGCGCCAAGATTGAGGCCGGCGTATTCAGAGCCTGCCATAAGAGACCTGTCAGTGCAGAGCAGATCACCAAGATCGTTGATGCTGTGGAGACAGAAATATTTAATATGGAGCAGAAGGAAATTCCGAGCCGTGCCATCGGTGAGATCGTTATGGACAAGATGAAGAACCTCGATCCCGTTGCTTATGTTCGTTTTGCTTCGGTTTACAGAGAGTTTAAGGATGTCAATACTTTCATGGACGAGCTCAAGACCGTCCTCAAGAAGGAAGCAGAAGGTACTATCACCGACACCACAGACAAGAACACTCCACTTCTGAAAGATCACTGATCCTATCGCCCCGGACATTCTCCGGGGCTTTTTTATTTCCTTGACTTTTGGGGGCATGGGCTTTATATTGTAGAATGTGATATGGATAAGTGCCATATCTCGTAATTAAATATCGAGGAGGATTATGAACATGATGAGAAAAAGCTTTAGAAAGGTTAGCGTAAGCTTTTTGCTGATCGTGCTCACAACGCTGACTATTGCATTGAGCGGATGCTCAAGCGACAAGGCAGGAGATGATTCTTCTAAGATTACAATCGGAATACCTCAGGACATTGACAGTCTTGACCCCCATTATGCAACAGGGGCAGGAACTAAAGAGGTGCTTTTCAACGTATTCGAAGGTTTGGTCAAACCTGACGAAAATGGTAATCTTAACCCTGCTGTAGCCAGCCAGTACACGATCTCAGATGACAACAAGACTTACACTTTCACCTTGAGAGACGGAATCAAGTTCCACGACGGAAACGCAGTTACAGTAGAGGATATCAAATATTCTTTGGAACGTAACATGGGCGTTGACGGAAGTGAGCCCCTGATCTCTTCTTTTTCCAAGATCGCAAGCGTAAACATTGTTGATGACAAGACAGTAGAGGTTGTTTTGAATGAGGAGGATTCTGAGTTCTTGACTCAGCTCACAGTAGCTATTATCCCCGCATCAAACACAGACCCTGCAACAAGCTGCATTGGTACAGGACCATACAAGTATGTATCCAGCTCACCTCAGGAGAACTTTGTAGTTACAAGGTTTGATGATTATTGGGGAGACAAGGCGTTCATTAAGGACGTAACCTTCAAGATCGAGGCTAACTCAGATGCAGTTGTTATGGATCTTAAGGGCGGTTCAATCGATATGTATGCCCGTATCACCAGCACACAGGTTTCACAGCTCGATGATCAGTTTGAGATCTACGAGGGAACCATGAACCTGGTACAGGCTATGTATATCAACAATGCCGAGAAGCCTTTTGATGACGTAAGAGTTCGTCAGGCTCTTTGCTACGCAATTAACCCTCAGGAGATCATGGATTACGTATCTGATGGAGCAGGCACAGAGATCGGAAGTGCTATGTTCCCTTCATTTACCAAGTACTTCATGCCTGAGCTCAATGACACTTACAACACAGACACAGCTAAGGCAAAAGAGCTTTTGGCAGAGGCCGGATATCCCGACGGATTTGAGTTTACTATCACAGTGCCTTCAAACTACACACAGCATGTAGATACAGCTCAGGTTATTTCAGAGGAGCTCAAGGCAATCGGTGTTACAGCAAACATCCAGGAAGTTGAGTGGAATACATGGCTTTCAGATGTTTACTCAGACAGAAAGTATCAGGCAACAGTAGTCGGAGTTGATGCTTCAACACTTTCAGCATCATCACTTCTTGCAAGATATGCATCTGATGCAGGAAGAAACTTTGTAAACTTCAACAGCCCTGCATATGATGAGGCTTATGCAAATGCACAGAGCACATCTGATGACGCAGCAAAGACAGAGTACTACAAGGAATGTGAGAAGATCCTTTCTGAGGAAGCAGCAAGCGTATATATTCAGGATCTGCCTGAGTTTGTTGCTCTTAACAAGAAGTACACAGGATATGTATTCTATCCTCTTTATGTACAGGATATAAGCAAGATCAAACTTGCAGATCAGTAATACATAAGTTTTATAAGACTTAGATAGGCGAGGAACGCATATGAAATACATCATTAAAAAGCTAGGAATGATGATAGTTACTTTATTGGTGGTATCTATATGTGTTTTCCTCGCCTTTAATGTTATTCCGGGAGATCCGGCCCTGAGGATGCTGGGCACTGAGGCTTCTCCGGAGCTTGTCAAGCAGACAAGACAGCAGATGGGACTAAACGATCCGCTGCTAGTAAGATACGGCAGATGGTTTGTTGCTTTTATACAGGGGGATTTTGGAACCTCCTACAATTACAAGGTGCCGGTTAAGGGCATGATTATCAGTAAGATCCCGATCACCCTTACCATGGCGATAATTGCATTCTTGTTAACAATTTTGATATCAATTCCACTGGGGATATTTACGGCCAAGCATGAAAATGGTGTCCTTGACAGAATGATAATTGTAATAAATCAGGTCATCATGGCTATTCCGCCGTTCTTTTCGGGAATACTCATAACCTTTATCTTTGGTATGATATTCAGACTCTTTACCCCCGGAGGCTTCGTTTCATATACAGCGAATTTTGGTAAATTCCTGCAATATCTCTTTTTCCCGTCCCTTGCCATAGCGCTTCCCAAGATATCCATGACGGTCAAGATGCTAAGGGGGAGCCTGATCGATGAGGCGGGCAAGGACTACGCCAGAACTGCTTACAGCAGAGGAAATGCGACCAATGGCGTTTTGTACAGACACGTCCTTAAAAATGCCATGATACCGGTTATTACGTTCCTTGGTATGGCTCTGGCAGACATGGTTGCAGGAAGTATTGTAATAGAGCAGGTTTTCAGTATTCCGGGAATCAGCAGAATACTGCTTACAAGTATCAGCAACAGGGATTACCCGGTTGTAGAGGCAATCATTATGGGCATTGCCATTATTGTACTTTTGGTCAACTTCCTGGTGGATGTTATCTACCGCATTGTTGATCCAAGGATAGGTCTTGAGGATGAGTAAGGCAAAGAAAGAGCTTCAGAAAAATTTCAAAAATAACCCGTACCTGCTGCTGGGAACCGTTATCACCGGAATCATTGTTCTTGTGATACTTCTTGGTGTGTTCTGGACTCCTTATAATCCTACAACCATGAATTCAGCAGAAAAGCTCCAGGGGATTTCACTCAGGCACCCTATGGGTACGGATAATATGGGAAGAGATGTCCTTAGCCGCGTTATGTACGGAAGCAGGATCACACTTCTTATAGCAATAGGAACAGTAGCTATAGGCTCTGTTGTAGGCACCATTATCGGAGCTCTTACAGGGTATTTCGGAGGAATGTTTGATGAGGTGACCATGAGGATCATCGATGCTCTTTTTGCCTTTCCAAGCATTCTTTTGGCACTGGTGATTGTCAGCGTTTTCGGAACCGGATGGCTGCAGCTTCTTATTTCACTGGGAATAGCCTTTGTACCCAGCTATGCAAGAATTGTAAGAGGAGAGGTCCTTCGCTGCAGAAACATGGATTATGTTGAAAATGCAAGACTGCAGGGCGTTTCCAACCTCAGGATGATATTTGTCCATATTCTGCCTAATATAAAGGGCGTTATGGCTTCTTCAATAATGATTGGCTTTAACAACGCAGTGCTGGCCGAGGCAGGACTTAGCTATCTGGGAGTCGGTTCCCAGCCTCCATATGCAAGTCTTGGTAAGATGCTCTCAGATGCTCAGCAGTACATGTTCACTACACCCAGCTACGTTCTTTGTCCCGGTATTGTGATTGTCCTTATGGTTCTGGGATTTGCGTTTCTAGGAGAGGGAATCAGCAGATGGAAATAATACTTGATGTAACCGATCTTCATATAGAATTTCATGACCATGACGCTCCGGAAGTGGCTGTGGAGGACTTTGACCTCATGCTCGGAAAGGGCGAGATCGTGGGAATAGTAGGCGAGTCCGGAAGCGGTAAGAGTATGAGTGCTCTGGCTATCGCAGGACTTCTTAACAGAAAGAGCCTTACAAAGAGCGGAAGGATCATGTTTGACGGCAATGACCTTTTGACCTGTGACAGAAAGACTCTAAGGTCCTACCAGGGAGATGAGATATCCATCATCTTCCAGGAGCCCATGACCAGCTTAAACCCTGTTAAGAGGATAGGCTGGCAGGTAGAGGAACCTCTTTATATCCACCATCCCGAGGTTTCCAAGGAAGATAGAAAAAACAGGGCTATCGAGATGCTAAGAGCAGTAGGTCTTGATAATGCCGAGGATGTTTACTATATGTACCCACATGAGCTTTCGGGCGGAATGAGACAGAGGGTCATGATAGCAGCAGCCATGATCGGTAATCCCAAGATCCTTATAGCGGATGAACCGACTACAGCCCTGGATGTTACGGTACAGGCTCAGATTGTGGAGCTCCTTAAAAAACTCAACAAGGAAATGGGAACGTCAATCATCTTTATATCCCATGACCTCAGCCTTGTTAATCAGATATGTCAGAGAGTAATAGTAATGCAGAAGGGGAATATCGTTGAGTCCGGCAAGACAGTAGATGTCTTTACAAGACCAAGAGATTCCTACACCAAGAAGCTTATTGCAGCAATACCAAAGATCGATCTAAACACAGACAGGTAATTTAAATGGATAGAGACGAGGTTTTAAGAGTAAGTAACCTGTATGTCTTTTACAAGAACAGGAAGCGAAAGCTCTTTTCCAAAAACAAAAAAATACAGGCTCTCCACGATGTCAGCGTATCCATGCAGGAGGGAGAGGTTCTTGCCATAGCAGGTGAGTCCGGAAGCGGTAAGTCAACTCTTGCAAGGGCTATTGTCGGTATCAACAAGGACTATACGGGAGAAATCTGGCAGAAGTACACAAGTCCCCAGATGGTATTCCAGGATCCCTACAGTTCTCTTAATCCGGCCAAGAGGATCGGCTGGCTTTTGGAGGAACCCTTAAGAGTCGATAAGTCCAGGCAGTGGACCAAGGAAGAGATCGCAGCAAGAGTTAAGGAAGTAATGGAGGATATCGAGCTTCCCTTAAGTATGCTGGATAGATTTCCCGCTCAGCTCTCAGGTGGCCAGAGGCAGAGAGTATGCATAGGTATGGCGCTTATGAGATCGCCCAAGCTTCTTATCGCAGATGAGCCGGTTTCAGCTCTTGATGTTACCATTCAGGCACAGATACTTGAGCTTTTGGAGAACCTCCATAAAAAGCACGGAATATCCATTATCTTCATATCTCATGACCTGAGAGTCGTCTATAAGATCAGCGACCACGTAATGATCATGAAGGACGGAAGAGTAGTGGAATATGGCGAAACAAAGCAGCTCTATCGCAGTCCACAGGCTGATTATACGAAGCAGCTTTTAAAAGCTGCTGGGATTGCCTGAATTTTTATGTTAAAATAGGTTAAGTTTTTGGGGAACATGTCCGATATATTCATTGATAAGACATGGATGTTTTTAAAAAAAGGTTGAAAGGAGGCGTATACTATGGCATTAAATATTGGTTCATTTACATCCGGTTATAATGCATATAATATTCCCTCTGTCAAAGATAATCCCCAGGTAGCACCACAGCCTGAACTCCAGCCACAGTCCAAACAGGCTCAGCAGGAGAAGGAACAGGAGAAAAAGGGACTTGACCTCACAGTCGAGGTTCCCGCCAGAGAAAACGCTTCTATTGAGAACGTAGCAATCTCCTTTGGACAGTATGACAGCTCTTCACTTGATATATATGGCGATATGGGACTTGCATCAAGAGATATGAAGAATGCAATCTCAGGAATGCAGAAGGATCACATCCTTCATGAGTACCAGTACTTTGTAGGAGGCAAGGACCTCACAGGCAAGCCGAGCAACATCATAGCCGGAACAGAAGATGGTATCGTAATTAAGCTTTGATAATATGCAGATTATTCCCCGTCACATAAGTGGCGGGGATTTTTTTGAGAAAAAATCCATCTATAAAAAAGCTATTCATGGTAAAATGTAATTTGGTATGTTAGGGGAAAAAATAAAAAAAGATAAACTAAATATCTATCACGCTATTATCTCAGCTGCCTGTATTTTGGTGATGTACCTGGCGGTTTTAGTGGTTTGCACGATAACCCCATTTGGGGAAAAGACATTTCTCATGTTTGACCTTAAACGTCAGTATGTGGATTATTATGCCTATCTGCGGACAGTGTATGCCGGAGAGAACAGCGTCTTTTATTCGTTTAATGCAGCACTGGGCTCAGGAACACTGGGCTTTTTTGCGTATTATCTCTCAAGCCCGTTCCTTCTTATACTATCTCTTTTTGACAGGAGCATAATACCGCTTGGTATCACCGTTGTGATCGGTCTTAAGCTGATGCTGGCGGCCTTTATCATGGACCTTTTCCTTCAGAGGTTTATCTGCGAAGTAACAGGTATTCTTCCGACTGAGGCGGGAAATATTGCAGCGTATTTGGGGGCTGTTTCCTGGGCTTTTTCGGGATTTCTTTTCGCTCACAGCATGAACATGATGTGGATAGATGTAGTAATGCTTCTTCCGCTTTACATCTGGAGCCTTGACAGACTCCTTAGGGAAGGTCGAAAGCTCCCATATGTAGTTACACTTTTCTTTATGCTGCTTTTAAACTATTACATCACCTATCAGGTGCTTTTCTTTACTGCATTCTGGACAATAGCTGATCTTGTGGTCAGAAGAGATAAGCATCCGTTTGTGAAGATAGGAAGACTTGTTTTTTCTGCGTTAATATCAGGGCTTTGCTCAGCAGTGATCATGGTTCCGACTTTCCTTGAACTCATGGACAGCCCCAAGGATGTCACAATCCTTGGAATGAAGCTAACCGGCAACAGCTTAAAGCTTTTGGATGTGTTCTCCAAGCTTCCGACTCTGTCCTATGATTATATCGAGGCAAGGTTTGGATATCCACAGCTTTTCTGCGGAGTACTTTCGCTTTTCCTTATTCTTTTGTATTTTACGTCAAAAGAGATTTCGCTGCGGGAGAAACTTGGATTTTTGGCACTTTTTTGTGTCTTTGCCATATCTTACCGTGTTGATATCATAAACGTCATCTGGCACGCAGGAATGGAACCATCTGGTCATCCGTACAGACAGAGCTTTATGTGCGTATTTCTTATGATAATCTGCAGCTGCAAGGCTTTTTCTTCCTTGGGAAAAGAGCTTTCGCTTATCAAGGTGTTTGCATCAGGTGCTGCCTTGCTGGTATTTCTGTTGCTTATAAGAAGAGGTTGCTATGACCATTTCTCAGACCTTACATGGTATGTAAACCTTGGTATGATAGCTGCTTATACAGTGGTCTTACTTGCGCTTGTTTTTGCCTTTTCAAAGAAGAAGGCAGTATCTGTAATTATGCTGTTGCTTCTTCTGATCAACATAGCAGATCTTTCGGCTAATGCTGCATATACCTACCACTGGCAGTCTATGAAATGTGAGAACGCTGCCGAATACAAAGAGGTTATTTCAAGGACTCAGGATGCGGTAGAAGCTGTTAAGAGCATTGAGGATGACGGTATCCTTTATAGAATGGAGAACCTTAACCCAAGGCAGCAAAATGATGCATTCCAGTACAACTATTACGGCGTTACCCAGTACAGCTCCGCAGGACTTGTCTATGTGAGATATTTCCTGCAGAGGCTTGGATTTAACGACGACGGACTCTACACTCACTACGGACATGACAATACACAGACCATGGATTCACTTCTTGGCATAAAGTATGTCCTTACTGATGAAACATATCCGGTTCATCAGGGGTATGAGCTTGTTATTGATGACAGGGAGAAAGTTTACAAGAACCCGTATACACTCTCGGCTGCCCTGTCCACTAAAGACTTTGATCTATCAGGCATCTGCGATCCTGAATTCAATGAGCCTGATGCTTCTATGGAGCGCGTTCCAAAGAAGGATGCATTTATGCTTCAGGAGGATATCTACTCAAGACTTTTGGGAAAAGAGGTATCTCTTTT